>JAFUUM010000370.1 GCA_017477805.1 Lachnospiraceae bacterium | reverse complement strand
CTATGAACCCCTCCTGGATGCAGGCATCAACTGGTACGATGCGGGAAACGAAACGGAGATGTATTTAGAGGGCGAAAACAGTGTGAGCCTTCTCATCACGCCCCTTTCCCCCGCAAACCGGGGAGGAGCCATCAGGGACCGGCTGGAAAGAGTATATCTGGAAGGCCTGCCGGAGCGCCCCGCGGGAGCCACAAGGCTCCGCCTGTCCGTGTATATGCAGGACGTAGAACATATGGTGCTGGAGACGGAGGATCTGGGCTTTGGTGAGATCTTCCCCGCAACCCACCAGATTTGGAGAAATGTGATCGATCTGACATGATGAAACCTATCGGAGCATATTCCACAATCCCATATATCGTAAAACAGACAGACACCGCCGTGTACTGTGTGGAGGAACTCTGCTATGTCCTGAAGGAAAATGCTTTCATGCTGGACCGGGACATCTGTGACAGCGAGCTCATCGAATGGATCGACAAGAAATGCCGGCTTCCGGAGCTGGCCAGAGAGTTATCGGTCCTCCACAGACAGGAGGGTTCCCCCTCCGCCATGGCGGGGATCATCCTGGACTATGTATCCTTCGGAAGCCGGCAGGAACGCCTGGAGATCCAGCGTCTTCTTCGGGAAAACACCGGAGAGGAAACGGGAGTCAAGCGGAAGAACAAGGGGGATTACCTCTTAAAGCGCGGAAAGTACATGCAGGCCATGGGAGAGTACAGAAGGGTCCTGAATGAAGTGGACGAAGAAAACCACGGTTTACGGTCGGAAGTACTGATGCACCTTGGCACCGCGTATGCAAGGCTGTTCCGGTTTACGGAAGCTGCAGACATGTTCTACGAAGCCGTAGCGGTGAACCCCACCAATGCCCATGCAGCCACCCAGTACCTGGCGGCGCTCCGCATGGGACAGGGAGAAGATGCCTATCTGACGTTTCTGGCAGAGAACCCCGGCTGGCAGTCCTACGGACGGGATCTGGATGAGGAATATGCCCAGCTGTTATCGGAAGTCCGGACCAGCAGTACCTATCAGGAAATGCAGGAAATGAAACAGCAGCGGGACCGTGGCAGCTCCACTTCGTACTATAAACAGCTGGAAGATAAGCTGGATGAGTGGAAAGATCGTTATCGCAGCATGGTGGAAGAATAAATGGCTTTTGATTTTTTGAAAAAACTGCTCTTCGGCGACGGCAGAAGCGAATACGATGATGACGACTACGAGTTCGACTTCGATGAGGAAGAGTCCTACCGCCCGTTTTGGAAGCGGGGCCGGAAAGACACCTATGATGAGGATCCGGCCGGCAGCAGCCGGATGGACGATGGCACCTGAAGATCCCATCAGGCCCAGATCATCTACTACCACAAGGGTCTGGAGATCCGAAACGAGAAGGCCAGACAGGTCTACATCAACAACTGTCTGGAACAGATCGAGGATGCTTCCCGGGAACTTGGCACCCTGAAGCGGGAGTACAACGTGGTCACCTCCTATCTGACGGATATGGAGGAAGTGGAAGCGCTGCCCAAGGATGTGGCAAGGAGTCTGAAGGATGCGGCCAAGCATCTCGTGGATGCCACTTCCGTGAGAGATGAGTACTTAAAACGCTCGGACCGGATGACGGACGAGGAATTTGAAAATATGGAACGGCTTGCCTCCGAAACGGAAGAGGGCCTTTCCAAGATCAAGGAAGCGGAGCAGTACAGAAAACTGATCCGCGGAGACTTAAAGCGCCTGGATAATGAGAGGCACGCCTTCACCTACCGGAAAAAGGAACTGGAGAAAGACCGGGCAAACTATAAGGGGATGACCACCATCTGTTTTGCCACCATGATCTTTATCCTGATCTCTCTTCTTGTCCTGCAGGCAGCCATGGGGCTGGATGTGAAGATCGGCCTGATCTTCACGGTGTGCGTGGGCGCGCTGATGATGATCCTGTTTTTTGTCCGGTTCACGGACGCCGGTTCGGAACTGGAAAAACTGGAACGGGACCAGAACCGCCTGATCAATGTGCAGAATACGGTAAAGATCCGTTACGTCAACAACACGCAGCTGATCGATTACCTGTATCTGAAATATAAAGTAGAGTCCTCGGAGCAGCTTGAGGATCTTTGGAGACGCTATCAGAGCGAGAAAAAGGAGCGGGAAAAATACGCCGACTCCACCAAGGAACTGGCCTTTTATCAGGATGAGCTCATCAAGATCCTGAACCAGACCAGAGTCAAAGATCCGTCCGTCTGGCTGCACCAGGTCAGCGCCATCCTCGACCAGCGGGAGATGGTGGAAGTCCGCCACGGTCTGATCCGGAGAAGACAGGCCCTGAGGATCCAGATGGATTACAATCAGGGCGTTGCCAAACAGGCCCAGGAAGAAGTCAAGAACCTGGCCACGGAATACCCTGAGTACGCTCAGGAGATCATGGATATGGTGACTTCAAGAGAAGAAAAAGAGGAGAGTATATTATGAATGCAGATCGTTACATGAGCCCCTTGTCCCAGAGATATGCCAGTCCGGAGATGCAGTATATCTTTTCGGAGGAGAAGAAATTCAAGACCTGGAGAAAACTCTGGATCGCCCTTGCGGAAGTTGAACATGAACTGGGCCTGCCCGTAACCCGGGAACAGATCGATGAGTTAAAGAGCCACGCCGAGGACTTAAACCTGGATGTGGCAAGAGAGCGTGAAAAACAGGTTCGTCACGATGTCATGAGCCATGTGTACGCTTACGGACAGCAGTGCCCCGGGGCAGCAGGCATCATCCACCTCGGTGCCACCAGCTGCTATGTAGGTGATAACACCGATGTGATCATCATGCGTGACGGTCTGACCCTTCTTCGTAAGAAACTGATCAATGTCATCGCCGCTCTGGCGGGGTTTGCTGATCAGTACAAGGATCAGCCCACTCTGGCTTTTACCCATTTCCAGCCCGCCCAGCCCACCACCGTGGGTAAGCGTGCCACTCTTTGGATCAATGAGTTCATGATGGACCTGGAGGATCTTGATTATGTGATGGGTTCCTTAAAGCTCCTTGGCTCCAAGGGTACCACCGGAACCCAGGCTTCCTTCAGAGAACTGTTCCAGGATGATCAGGAGAAGATCGACAAACTGGATCCCATGATCGCAAAGAAGATGGGCTTTGACGGCTGCGTTCCCGTATCCGGCCAGACCTATTCCAGAAAAGTGGATACCCGGGTTGTAAACGTTCTGGCAGGTATTGCCGCTTCCGCCATGAAGATGGCAACGGATATCCGTCTCCTGCAGCATTTAAATGAAGTGGAAGAGCCTTTTGAAAAGAGCCAGATCGGATCTTCCGCCATGGCCTATAAGAGAAATCCCATGCGCAGTGAGCGTATCTGCTCTCTGTCCAGATACATCATGGTGGATGCCTTAAATCCCGCCATCACCTCCGGTACCCAGTGGTTCGAGCGTACCCTGGATGATTCCGCCAACAAGAGACTTTCCGTAGCGGAAGGCTTCCTGGCAACCGACGGCGTTTTGGATCTGTGCCTGAATGTCACCGATGGATTGAAGGTTTATCCCAAGCAGATCGAAAAAAGATTAAAATCGGAGTTGCCTTTTATGGCGACAGAGAATATTATGATGGATGCCGTCAAAGCAGGCGGCAATCGACAGGAACTCCACGAGCGAATCAGAGAACTCTCCATGGAAGCAGGAAAGCGGGTCAAGGAAGAAGGTCTGGACAACAACCTGCTGGAGCTGATCGCAGCGGATCCCATGTTCCATGTTTCTCTGGAAGAGCTGGAGAACAACACCATGGATCCCACCAAGTACGTGGGCTGTGCCCCTCATCAGGTGGAAGTCTACTTAAAGAATGTGGTAGGCCCTGTGCTGGATGCCAACAAAGAGGTGCTTGGCATGCAGGCTGAGATCAATGTTTAAACGGAGGAAAACAGATTATGGTAAAAGCAGTTGTAGGAGCTAACTGGGGTGATGAGGGTAAGGGTAAGATCACCGATATGCTGGCAGATCAGGCGGATGTTGTCATTCGTTTTCAGGGTGGCGCAAACGCAGGTCATACCATCAAGAACAAATACGGTAAATTTGCCCTTCATACCATGCCTTCCGGTGTGTTCCATCAGAACACCATGAACATCATCGGTAACGGTGTGGCGTTCGATATCCCGAAGTTCATGAAGGAATTAAAGGATATCACCGATAACGGAGTACCCATGCCGAAGATCATGATCTCCGACAGAGTTCAGGTGATGATGCCTTATCATGTTCTCTTCGATACCTTAGAGGAAGCAAGACTGGCAGGTAAATCCTTCGGATCCACCAAGTCCGGTATCGCTCCTTTCTATTCCGATAAATTTGCCAAGATCGGCTGGCAGCTTAACGAGTTCTATCAGGATGATGACGTATTAAAGGAAAAGATCGCCCGCATCGCCGAGATCAAGGATGCTCTTCTTGTAAATCTCTATCATGTGGAGCCCATCGATCAGGCGGGACTCTTAAACACCATCCATGAGTGGAGAGAGCAGGTGAAGCCTTATATCGGTAATGTTTCCCTGTATCTGGACAAGGCCCTGAAAGAGGGCAAGACCGTTTTGTTAGAGGGTCAGCTGGGAACCATGAAGGATCCCGATCACGGTATCTATCCCATGGTAACTTCCTCCTCTCCTCTGGCAGCTTACGGTGCCATCGGTGCAGGTATCCCTCCTTATGAGATCAAGCAGATCGTAACGGTTTCCAAGGCTTACTCCTCCGCAGTGGGCGCAGGTGCCTTTACCTCCGAGCTCTTCGGGGATGAAGCGGAAGAACTGAGAAGACGCGGCGGTGACGGCGGCGAATATGGTGCCACCACCGGAAGACCCAGAAGAGTGGGCTGGTATGACTGCGTAGCCAGCAAATACGGCTGCCGTCTCCAGGGCACCACGGATGTGGCCTTTACCGTACTGGATGTCCTTGGTTATCTGGATGAGATCAAAGTCTGCGTAGGCTACGAGATCGACGGCGAAGTGACAACCGAATTCCCTGTTACTTACCTTTTAGAGAAGGCAAAACCCGTTTACGAGACCCTGCCCGGCTGGAAATGCTCCATCGACGGCATCCGCAAGTACGAGGATCTGCCGGAGAACTGCAGAAAGTACGTGGAATTCATCGAGGAGCACATCGGTTACCCCATCACCATGGTAAGTAACGGCCCCGCAAGAGAAGATATCATCTACAGAAAGAGCAAGCTGAGCAAGACCGTTTAATATGCAATCTAAAGAAACAGATACAAAGATCAAAAACATCATTTTCGATATCGGAAATGTCATCAGTAAATTCGACTGGGAGGGTGCCTATCAAGCAAAAGGCTATGAGGGAGAGACCTTAAAGCGCCTGGGCGAGGCCACCGCTCTCAGCGATGACTGGAAAGAGTTCGACAGAGGGGAACTGACTGCGGAGCAGGTCATTGACCGCTTTGTGGAAAATGATCCCGGCATCGAAAAAGAGATCCGGGATGCCTTGTCGGATTTTGCACCCATCGTGAAAAAGGCAGATTACGCCATTCCCTGGATCACGGCCTTAAAGGAAGCGGGATATCACTGCTATTTCCTGTCGAACTTTTCCAAGATCGCGGAAAAAGAGTGCGTGGATGCCCTTTCCTTCATGCCCCTGATGGAGGGCGGGATCTTATCCTGGAAGGATAAGGTGATCAAACCCGATCCCGCGATCTATAAACTTCTGCTCGCAAGGTATGATCTGATCCCGGAAGAATGTGTCTTTTTGGATGACACGGCAGAAAACCTGCCCCCGGCAAATGCCCTTGGGATCCGCACCATCCGCTTTGTTTCCAAGGATCAGGCGGTGGAGGAACTGCGGCTCCTGGGAGTGGAAACAAAAAATTTTTAAAAAAGGTGAACCTTTTTTGATCCGTTCATCGTCTTATTAAGTAGAAGAGTCTGTATACATATTTTCGACAGCAGTCCTTGAACCTTTGGAAAAAGTATGATATACTTTGGTTAACCAAAGAATGGGCAAAGCTATCGGAAGGTAGTGACGCAAAGCTAAAGGGTCCCCGCACGTACGTGATGGACAGCCAGTTGCCTCTCGCCAAATACAAGAGAGAAAAGAGGCAGTCTTGTCGGGATCCAGAGGATTTGGCAAGGCTTTTTTGGTAGCAACAGACACTTTGGCAATCTACGGTACCCAAGAGGAAATGGAGGGAAGACTTATGAAAAGATGGAAGAAAGGCTTAGCAATCGCCCTGGCATCCGTCTTCGTATTCAGCGCGATCGGCTGCGGAAGCAAAGAAGCCGGTGAACTGAACGATGGCGCAGCCAGCAGAGCAGTCGGCGATCACGCCGGCGAGATCTACATCGATGACGAAGCAGCTGCTCTGGCAGGTTCCTTCGCAGAAGAAGATGTAGCACTCATTCAGATGGCTCAGGCAGCAGTTGATGCTACCAACGCCGAGAGAGCAGCACTTGGTCTCAGCACCCTGGTTGTAGACCCTCAGCTTACTGAGGCAGCTTACGTCAGAGCACAGGAGATCGTCAGCGTGTTCTCACACACCAGACCCAATGGTAGTGACTGGTGGACAGTTAACAGTAACGTAATGTATGGTGAAAACCTTGCAAAGAACTTCAACAGCGCAGCTGATGTTACCGCAGCTTGGATGGCTTCTCCTACTCACAGAGCAAACATCGCAACTGCAGACTATGTGACCATCGGTATCGCTATTTACAGAGGTACGGACGGACGTCTGTACTGGGCTCAGGAGTTCGGTTATTAATCATCGGCTCCGCATTTCTTGAAGACCTCAGAAAGGTACCAGACCATAGATGAAAAGAAGGGTTCTCCGGAAGGAGGACCCTTTTTTTGTGAAGGCGACGAGCCAAGAGCCATGGCGCAAGCTGGCTTGCTGGCCAGGGCTTTTGGCGACCGCTCATCATCGAACACGGTAGTGTGAGATGGAGATGACGAGCGGTCGACAAACTTGATAAAATGACCGCAGACTTGTATACTGTGAAGACAGGACATTTTGACGAAAAGAGCCGAAATGACAGAAAAGAAAGCTAAAGAAAAAAGAGGTTAAAAACATGAGTTTATTACAGGACTGGAGAGACAAAGCATATTCCGAGGACGCTGACAGAGCGCAGCTGCAGAAACTGTGGCAGGATTATTTTATGCAGGAGAAGAACATCTATGCGACACTCCTGAAGAACCCCGATGAAGTGGTTAAGGGAACCGTAAAGGAACTTGCCGACAAGTACGGCGTTTCCCTGGAGTACATGGTAGGTTTCCTGGATGGTATCAACGACAGCCTGAAAGAAGCAAACCCCATCGAAGAGATGGATGAGAACACCGAGGTCAACCTTGGCTTCGATAAAGAACTTCTGTACAAGAACATGGTAGCGGCTGAGGCAGACTGGCTGTACAACCTGCCCGAGTGGGAAGAGATCTTCGATGCCGACAAGAGAAAAGAACTTTACAAAGAGCAGAAGAATTCTACCACCATTCGCAAGGGCATCAAGGTTCATCCCAACGATCCCTGCCCTTGCGGAAGCGGTAAGAAGTATAAAAAGTGCTGTGGAAAAGGCCAGATCCGATGAGTGATGCTCCCAAAACGCCAAAAAAGAAAAGCAATCTGATCTATAACGTCCTGCTGGTGGTCTTTGCGGCCGGATTCCTGATCGGCGGCTACCGTCTGTTTGATATCTATTATCATTATCATCAGGCGGATGCAGAGTATTCCAAACTGGAGAATACTTATGTTACGGCTGTCACCGAGGAAGGTGTGCCTACGGCAAAGAAGGAAGAGATGGAAGCGCTCCGTGTCGACTACGGTTTTCCCGCACTGAAAGTGGATTTCGGTAATCTTCTTGCGGAAAACGAAGACGTGGTGGGATGGCTGTACGTGGATTTCTGCGAGGTCAGCTTCCCTGTGGTCCAGGGCCCCAACAACGATTATTATCTTCATCGTACCGTGGAAGGCCAGAATAACCGTGCCGGTTCCATTTTCATGGACTATGAGAACACGCCGGACTTCAGCGATATGAACACCTTTATCTACGGTCATAACATGAAGAACGGTTCCATGTTCGGCCCGCTGAAAGCACTGCGTGAAGAAGGGGGAGAAGAGTTACGGAAAGCTTATCCGTATTTCTACATCTTCCTGCCCAACAATACCGTGCGGAAATATCAGATCTTTTCTTATTACGTGACGGGAGATGATTCGGACAGCTACGTGCTTTTTGACACGGAAAAGGCCTACGATCAGTACGCGGAAAAGATCACAAAACGGAGCATGGAACAGGTCGAATTTGATCTTTCGGAAAGACCGGAGATCATATCTTTGTCCACCTGCGCCAACGATGCGGGTACCACCCGTTTCATTGTCCACGGGGCCTGGGTGGAGACCTTTGACCTTTCCCTGTATCCGGACCTGAACTAAAATCTTGACATATTCTTAACAAGTAAGTATGATGATGGCGGCGCAGAAATGCGCCGCCATTACAATTTTATATTCAGAAAGAGGTAAGAAACATGAGAAAAACAAAAGCACCTTTGAAACTCAGAAAGGGGATTTTGTCAGTACTCGTGTTACCTGTACTGGCTATTGCACTGATCGGTTGCGGATCAGGCGATAAGGCAGAAAAGGCTTCTTCGATTACCATCGGTATACCTCAGGATATCGACAGTCTTGACCCCCACATTGCCGAGGGGGCGGGAACCAGAGAGGTATTGTTTAACGTCTTTGAAGGACTTGTTAAACCCGACGAGAACGGTAATCTTAATCCTGCTGTAGCCAGTGAGGTAAGCACATCCGAGGATGGCAAAACCTACACATTTACGTTAAGGAAAGGCATCAAGTTCCACGACGGCACATTGGTTACGGTAGAAGATATCAAATATTCTATCGACAGATGTGCCGATGCAAGTACGGGAGCTCCGCTTGTATCGGCTTTTTCAGCCATTGAGAGCTGTGAGATCGTTGACGACGAGCATGTTGCCATCACCCTGACCCAGCCCGATACCGATTTCCTCAGCTACCTGACGGTTGCAATCATTCCCGCATCCAATACTGCGCCCGAGACCAACCCCATCGGTACCGGCCCCTACAAGTACGTTTCCCGTTCTCCCCAGGAGAACATCGTGCTTCAGAAGTTTGATGAGTACTGGAGCAAGGAAAACGCCGCACACATCACCGACGTTACCTTCAAGGTAGAATCCAATGCAGATGCCATCGTTCTTGATCTTGAGGGCGGTTCCATCGATATGTTCGCAAGAGTGACTTCCGCACAGGCAGCTCAGCTCTCCGACAAGTTTGAGATCTACGAAGGTACCATGAACCTGGTACAGGCTCTGTACCTGAACAACGCCGTAGAGCCTTTCAATGACGTGAGAGTACGTCAGGCTCTGTGCTATGCCATCGACCCTCAGGGTATCATGAACTTCGTATCCGACGGTAAGGGTACCGAGATCGGCAGCAGCATGTTCCCTTCTTTCAACAAGTACTTCATGAAAGAACTGAACGATACTTATAATCAGGATCTGGAGAAGGCAAAACAGCTGCTTGCGGATGCAGGCTACGCGGAAGGCCTGACCTTTACCATCACAGTTCCTTCCAACTATACTCAGCATGTAGACACCGCCCAGGTCATTTCCGACCAGTTAAAGGCCATCGGTGTTACCGCCAACATCCAGCTGGTGGAATGGGATAGCTGGCTTCAGGATGTGTACATCGGCAGAAACTATGAGACCACTGTGATCGGTGTGGATGCTTCCACTCTGAATGCACCCGCTCTTTTGTCCCGTTTCGTATCCGATGCCCACAATAACTTCGTAAACTTCAATTCCTCCGCTTACGATGAGGCTTTTGCAGCCGCAGAGAACAGCGTGGATGATGCCGCAAAGACCGAGTACTTCAAGACCTGCGAGCGTATCCTTTCCGAGGAAGCTGCCAACGTTTACATTCAGGACCTGCCTGAGTTCGTGGCACTGAACAAGAAGTATACGGGTTATACCTTCTATCCTCTGTACGCACAGGATATTGCCAAACTTCGTCTGGCAGACTAATAAACTTACAACTTAAAAGCGAGGAAGACCATGAGATATCTGATCAAAAAAGCCTGCATGATGCTGTTCACCCTGCTGGTGGTATCTCTTTGCGTCTTTCTCGCTTTTTCTTTGATCCCGGGAGATCCCGCCCTCAGGCAGCTTGGCACCAACGGGACTCCGGAGCAGCTGGAAGCTTTGCGGCAGCAGATGGGATTAAAGGATCCTCTGCCGGTACGCTACGGCAGATGGCTCCTTGGACTGTTGCGGGGGGATCTGGGAACATCTTACGTCTATAAGATCCCCGTGGGATCCATGCTGGCGGAGAAGATCCCCATCACCTTATCGTTGGCACTGATCTCTTTTGTCTTTATGGTGCTGATCTCGGTGCCCCTTGGCATCTATACGGCCAAGCACAAAGACGGAGTCCTGGATCACATTGTCATGGTCCTGAATCAGGTGATCATGGCGGTGCCCCCGTTCTTTGCGGGTATCCTTATCACCCTGGTCTTTGGTATGATCCTCCATCTCTTTACCCCCGGAGGATTTATCTCTTACAAAAAGTCGGTGCCGGGCTTTATCGGGTACCTTATCGCACCTGCTTTTGCAGTGGCCCTTCCCAAGGCGGCCATGGCGGTGAAACTCCTTCGGGGCTCCGTCATCGATGAAGCCGCCAAGGACTACACCCGTACGGCCTACTCCAGAGGAAACACCACCAACGGCGTGTTGTACCGCCATGTGCTGCAGAATGCCCTGATCCCCGTCATCACTTTCCTTGGCATGGCGCTGGCGGATATGGTGGCAGGCAGTATCGTCATCGAGCAGGTTTTCGGGATCCCGGGCATCAGCCGGATCCTTCTGACTTCCATCAATAACCGGGATTATCCCGTGGTGGAAGCCATCATCATGGGGATCGCATTCCTCGTGATCTTTATCAACCTTCTGGTGGATGTGATCTACCGCATCGTGGATCCCCGGATCGCTTCCGGAGACGAGTAAGGGTTTTATTGTTCATGAAGAAATCAAAGACGTTACGGTTGAACTTCATAAAAAAACACAGAAACGCCTTTTTCCGTACGGGCCTCATCATTACGGGACTGGTGGTGTTTCTGGTGCTCCTTGGGCTGGTATGGTCTCCCTATGATCCTACGGCAATGAACGGAGAGGAAAAACTTTCCGGCATCTCACTGCGTCATATCATGGGGACCGATAATATGGGACGGGATGTTTTCTCCCGTGTGCTCTACGGCAGCCGGGTGACCCTTCTCATCGCCACCGGTACCATCCTCATCGGTTCTTTCGTAGGGACCCTCATTGGAGCGCTGACCGGGTATTTCGGAGGTCTTGCGGATGACATCCTCATGCGGATCATGGATGCTCTGTTTGCATTCCCCAGCATCCTCCTTGCCCTTGTGTTTGTCAGCCTTTTCGGAACCGGCACCTGGCAGGTCATGGTGTCCCTTGGAATTGCGTTTGTACCCAGTTATTCCCGTATCGTCAGAGGAGAATTTTTAAGATGCCGGGATATGGATTACGTCCGGAGTGCCAGACTTCAGGGGGCTTCGGATCTGCGGATCATCTTTCTCCATATCCTGCCCAACGTTAAGAATGTGCTGATCTCCGCCATCCTCATCGGCTTTAACAATGCGGTGCTTGCGGAAGCGGGCTTAAGTTATTTGGGCATCGGCTCCCAGCCGCCCCATGCAAGCCTCGGAAAGATGCTTTCGGATGCTCAGCAGTACATGCTGTCATCCCCTGTATACGTTCTCGGCCCCGGCCTGATGATCATCCTCATGGTACTGGGCTTTTCCTTCCTGGGAGAGGGGGTGCGGGAATGAACGGCGAAATAATCCTTACGGTTACGGATCTTCATCTTGTGTTCCATGATCACGATACCCCGGAGATCGCAGTGGATGATTTTGATCTCACCCTGGAAGAGGGGGAGATCGTTGGCATCGTTGGAGAATCCGGCTCCGGAAAGAGCCTCAGTGCTCTTGCCATTGCGGGCCTCTTAAACAGAAAGAGCCTGAAAAAGAGCGGACGAATCATCTTCGACGGCGTAGATCTCCTGACCTGCGACCGAAAGACCCTGCGAGGCTATCAGGGAGATGAGATCTCCATCATCTTCCAGGAACCCATGACCAGCTTAAATCCCGTGAAGCGTATCGGCTGGCAGGTGGAAGAGAGCCTGCGGATCCATCATCCGGAGATCGATAAGGAAACAAGAAAGAAGAAAGCCATCTCCATGCTGGAAAAGGTTGGACTCCATGATCCGGAGACGGTGTATAAGCTGTATCCCCACGAATTGTCCGGCGGTATGCGCCAGCGTGTCATGATCGCGGCGGCCATGATCGGGGAACCTAAGATCCTCATCGCCGATGAGCCTACGACTGCACTGGATGTGACGGTCCAGGCCCAGATCGTGGAACTTCTGAAAACCTTTAACAGAGATTACGGAACCTCCATCATTTTCATTTCTCATGATTTAAGTCTGGTAAGCCAGCTCTGTCAGCGGGTGATGGTGATGTATCAGGGAAATGTGGTGGAAACGGGAACGGCGGAAGAAGTCTTCTCGGAGCCCAGACAGGCTTATACAAGACGGCTTATTGCGGCGATACCTAAGATCCGGCTGTAACCCGACGAAATTCGCAAGCCGACGGAGCGTTTAAATGGAACAGGAAAAGAACCTGACGAAAGACCGGGATCACGTTTTGGAGATCCGGGATCTGAACGTTTATTATCCGAAACAAAAAAAGCATATCTGGGAAAGATCGGAGCGGACCCAGGCTCTTTACCATGTGGATCTGACCATGGAGGAGGGGGAGATCCTGGGACTTTGCGGGGAGAGCGGATGCGGAAAATCCACCCTTGCAAAGACCATCGCCGGCATCAATCGCGACTTCGAAGGAAGTCTTGTCCAGAAATACCCTTCTCCGCAGATGATCTTTCAGGATCCCTACGGATCCTTGAATCCTGCAAAGACCGTGGGCTGGATCCTGGAGGAAGCCCTCCGGGTGGACAGAAACAGGATCTGGAGCAAGGCAGACCGAAAGGACAGAGTTCGGGAAGTGGCAGCCCAGGTGGAATT
>JAFUUM010000369.1 GCA_017477805.1 Lachnospiraceae bacterium | reverse complement strand
TTTGCTCCGCAGGGCATAAAGGTCGTGGTCATGACTGTCAGTCTTCTGTCCCGCTCGTTCTCAATGGTACGGGATGCCATAACACCGGGAACGCCGCAGCCCGTTGCCACAAGACAGGGAACAAAGGACTTACCGGAAAGACCGAACTGTCTGAAGATACGGTCCATAACAAAGGCAACTCTCGCCATGTAACCGATGTCTTCCAGAATGGACAGCAGGAAGAACAATACCAGCATCTGAGGCACAAAGCCAAGCACCGCGCCAACGCCGGCGACAATACCATCCTGGATCAGTCCGTAAAGGACCGTACCCTCTTCCACGTGAAGTGCGGTCAGGATAGCATCAAACCATCCGGGAACCCATTCGCCGAAGATCACGTCGTTGGCAAAATCCGTAGCCATGGTACCGATGGAAACGGACCAGCCACCCATGGCAACTGCGTAGATCAGGAACATGATCAGTGCAAAGATAGGAAGACCGAGGATACGGTTGGTAACGATGCGGTCCACCTTATCGGAGGCTGTCAGTTCGCCTTTTGCTTTTCCCTTTTTCACGGCCGCCACCGCATTGGTGGTGATGAAGTTATATCTTTCGTTGGTGATGATGCTCTCGGAGTCATCACCCAGTTCTTTCTCTGCTCTTTCGATCACTGCTTCCATGGACTGTTTCTGAGCAGCGGAAAGGTTTAGTTTTTCCAGTTCCTTTTCATCTCTCTCAAAAACTTTGATGGCGCTCCAGCGTTTGAACTGTTCGGAAACGGTAGATCCCAGCTGGGCTTCGATCTCGGTGATGTAGTTTCTGACATCTCCGGATAAGATCTCGGGTCTGCCGGTAACAGGCTTTCCCGCAAGAGCGATGGCCCGTCTTGCCAGCTCATCGGAGCCCTGTTTTTTCAGGGCGGATAATTCCACAACATCGCAGCCAAGGGCCGCAGCAAGTTTGCCGGTATCCACCTTGTCTCCGTGTTTCTCCACAAGATCCATCATATTCAGAGCGATGACCATGGGGATGTTCAGTTCCAGGAGCTGGGTGGTAAGGTACAGGTTTCTCTCAATGTTGGTACCGTCCACGATGTTGATGATCACATCGGGCTTTTCTTCCACCAGATAGTTTCTGGATACCACTTCCTCCAATGTATAAGGCGACAGGGAGTAAATTCCCGGCAGATCCTGCAGGGTCACATCCTTGTCGATCTTCAATTTTCCTTCTTTCTTTTCTACAGTAACGCCGGGCCAGTTACCAACATACTGGTTGCTTCCGGTCAGGGCGTTGAACAGCGTTGTCTTACCGCTGTTGGGGTTACCCGCAAGTGCGATCTTGATTCCCATTCTTTTCTCTCTCCTCTTGTCCTATCATTATTCCACTTCGATGAGTTCCGCATCCGCTTTCCGTACGGAAAGCTCATATCCGCGGACGTTTAACTCCATGGGATCTCCCAGGGGTGCCACCTTGCGAACGTAGATCTCTACGCCTTTGGTAATACCCATATCCATGATCCGCTTTTTCGTGGGGCCTTCCCCGGTCAGTTTCCTGACCCTTGCGGTCTCTCCGACCTTAACTTCTTTCAGTGTCTTCATGTATGTTCCTCCCTACTTGTTATACGTATCTAACGGTCTTACACCATGATCCGATTTGCCATGGTACGATCCAGGGCGATCCTGGAATCCTTAACCTGAAGGATCATGTTGCCGGATGCGCAGCTGACGACACGGACTTCTCCGTCCACCACAAAACCAAGTTCCGCCAGATGCTGCTTCACATCATCTTTTCCGTTGATCTTTCTGATCACTGCATTTTCTCCGGGTTTGATCATTGTTAATGGCATCAATACTCATCCCCCTTTCTGCTTACGTTAGTTTTTCCTAACTTCGATGATAGTTTAATATGGCTAACTTACATTGTCAAGGGATTTGTTTAATCTTTGTCAAATATAGAAAAAGCGGCTGCCTTTTCAGGTAGCCGCTTCAAACATTTTGTATAAATTATGCTATTCTCTTGCCTTCGTTTCGAGGTTCACTCTAAAGGATCTGCGCCAACAACCGTTACTTTCGCGCCATCCGAGGTAAACCGGATGTTAAATCCTGCAAACCCGACTCCGTAAACCCGATCCGGATCCTTTTGATACCCGGGCCGGATATCCTGCTCCAGGAGCTTGATGGCACCCTGTCGCTTTTCTTCCGGAAGTTTTGATAAGGCGTTTTCAGGATCTTCAACCCAAAGAAGTTTTGTGTTCTCCTTCTCCGTCTCCGAGTCCGTAAAGCCTGCTGCCGCCCCGGGGTGAGCATCCGCGTAAGGCAGGTAGGGCTTGATATCAAAGATCGGGGTCTTATCACGCATATCGATACCCGTTACATGGATTTTCGGCCCCTCAGGGGTATACTCCACACTCTTTAACCGGACACAGGATAAGCCGATGGGATTTGGACGAAAGGGAGATCTTGTTGCAAAAACACCGATCCGCGTATTTCCGCCAAGCCTTGGAGGCCTTACGGTAGGAGACCATTCGCCGGGATCTTTTCCGGTCTCAAACTGCCAGATGAGCCACAGGTAATCAAAGCCTTCCAAGCCTCTCACCGCTTCGGGATCCCTGTACTTTTCCGTAAACTCGATGACCCCTTCCAGTTCTTCAACGAGACCGCTCTGTCTGGGAAGTCCGAACTTTTCCGGGAAATCCGTTCGAATGTGGGCAATGACTTCCGTGTTCATTCTTCCACCGGGCCAAGGCCCTGAAGTACCTTGTAAAGCACCTTGTAGAGGACTTCCGCATCCTCAGGAGATAACTTCATGCAGCCTCCCATCTGTTTCGGGATATCCACAGCCTGATCCTTTAATGCTTCCCCTTCCGCAGTCAGGGTGACATTTAAAACTCTCTCATCGTCCTTGTCCCGGCTTCTGGTCAGATATCCTTTCTGCTCCAGCTTCTTAAGTACGGGAGTCAGGGTGCCGGAATCCAGCATCAGCTTCTCTCCCAGCTCCTTAACACTGACCTGTCCCTCTTCCCACAGGACCATCATGGTAATGTACTGGGTGTAGGTGAGGTCGATCTTATCAAGGTAGGGTTTATACCGTCTGACGATCTCCTTAGAGCATGCGTACAGCGGAAAGCAAAGCTGGTTCTGTAATCTCAGACAGTCATATTTGCAGTCTTTTGTTTCTTTTGAATTCCCCATTGAAGTTACACCTGTCCTTCGATCAGT
>JAFUUM010000368.1 GCA_017477805.1 Lachnospiraceae bacterium | reverse complement strand
AGTATGACCGTTCAATACGGGCACACGGATACACTGACAGGTGATCACAGGGCTGGTCGCGGGCACGATCTCGCCGTTTTCCACTTTACCCCAGATACGCAGAGGCTCTTTTTCGCTCTTTTCTTCTTCGCCGCCAATGTAAGGGATGATGTTGCCTTCCATTTCCGGCCAGTCCTTAAAGGTCTTACCGGCACCGGAGATGGCCTGATAAGTCGTTGCAACGACTTCATAGGGCTCGAACTCTTTCCATGCAGTCAGCACGGGAGCATAACTCTGGATGGAACAGTTGGGCTTTACGGCAACGAAACCTCTTGTGGTTCCCAGTCTTTTTTTCTGGGCTTCGATCACATCAAAGTGCTCGGGATTGATCTCGGGTACCACCATGGGTACATCGGGAGTCCAACGGTGAGCACTGTTGTTGGAAACAACGGGAGTCTCAGTCTTTGCGTAGTCTTCCTCGATCTTTTTGATCTCTTCTTTAGTCATATCCACGGCTGAAAATACAAAATCAACGTCTTTTGCTACGTTTTCAACATCCGTAACATCCTTGACGATGATCTTCTTTACCGCTTCCGGCATGGGTGTGGTCATCTTCCATCTGTCGCCGACTGCTTCCTCATAGGTCTTGCCTGCAGATCTGGGACTGGCCGCGATGACCTTTACTTCAAACCAGGGGTGGTTCTCTAACAGAGAGATAAATCTCTGACCAACCATACCCGTTCCGCCTAAGATACCAACTCTTAACTTTTCACTCATAACGTTCTCCTCTTTTCTCTATATACTTATCTCTCGCCTAAACTTCCCTGGGGAGTTCTTTCGAAAGATAGGTCTCATGTTCCTCGATGACCTGCTTCATGCCCGCACTCCCGGGCGCTCCGTAGGTCAGTCTGTTTTCCACGCAGGTCTTTAAAGAGATGGCATCAAACACATCTTCTTCAAACACCTCGGAAATGGTCTTTAATTCCTGTAAGGAAAGATCATCGATGGCACAGCCTTTATCCAGGCAGTACAGCACCAGTCTTCCGATGATACCGTGAGCATCCCTGAAGGGGACACCTTTTTTCACAAGATAATCCGCAGCATCCGTGGCATTGGTAAATCCAAGGACCGCACTCTTTTCCATCCGGTCTTTTCTGACCTTCATGGTAGCGATCATACCGGTAAATAAGGTAATACAGGTCAATGCCGTATCGGAAGCATCAAAGAAAACTTCCTTATCCTCCTGCATATCCTTGTTATAGGCAAGAGGGATGCCCTTCATGGTAGTGAGCATGGAAGTCAGTGCTCCGTATACTCTTCCGGTCTTACCACGGATCAGCTCCGCTACATCCGGGTTTTTCTTCTGGGGCATGATCGATGATCCGGTGGAATAGGTATCATCCATCTCAACAAAGCCGTATTCGTTACTGTTCCAGCAGATGATCTCCTCGCAAAAACGGGACAAATGCATCATGACAAGGGACAGATCCGATAAGAATTCAATGACATAATCCCTGTCGGATACGGAATCCATGCTGTTTGCCGTAGGTCCGTAAAAACCAAGAAGTTCGGCTGTATACTTTCTGTCCAGGGGATAAGTTGTCCCTGCAAGAGCTCCTGCTCCGAGAGGACAATAATTCATTCGCTTGTAGGCATCCTTCATCCTGCCCCGGTCCCGGGCAAACATCTCAAAATAAGCTCCCAGATGATGTGCAAACGTCACAGGCTGGGCTTTCTGCATATGGGTAAAGCCCGGCATATATGTTGAAAGATGCTCTTTCATCAGCTTGTGAAGTTCTTTTAATAGTTCATATAAGGCCTGATCGGTCTTTAACACCTGATCACGGACATACATCCGCATATCAAGTGCCACCTGATCGTTTCTGCTCCGGCCGGTATGGAGGCGTTTTCCCGCATCCCCGATCCGGTCCGTCAGGATCGCTTCCACAAAACTGTGGATATCTTCATATTCCGGAGAAAAGGTAAGTTTCCCTTCTTCGATCTCCGTTTTGATCTGAGCCAGACCCTTCAGGATCTGCTCTTCATCTTCTTTTGAAATGATCCCCTGCTTACCGAGCATCTTCGCATGCGCCATACTACCTTCGATATCCTTGGCATATAAACGCGAATCAAAGGAAAGGGATGCATTAAAGGCATATACGGCCTCATCCGTTGCCTTGGTAAATCTACCGCCCCATAACTGAGCCATGGGCACCTCCTCATATCGATCAAACTGTTTTGTTTAGTTTATCTAAATTTAATTTTTCTGTCTAGACCGAATCGCCAAAAAGATAAAGATCACAAGGGATGCAAGGCTGATCACCAAACCGATCTTTTTTCCTCTCGGCGTAAATTCCAGAGAAATGATATGCTCTCCTTCCCGAATGGGGATTGCAAGGAAAGCATCGCAAAAAGCGGTATATTCGGTGATCACACCGTCTACCTTGACTTCAAAGCCTTTGTCATAAGGAACGGACATCATAAGGATCCCGTTCTCCTTTGCGGTGACTTCGCCTTTTAAGCCGCGGTCCGTGGTTTTCACCACATAAAAACTCTCATCCGTT
>JAFUUM010000367.1 GCA_017477805.1 Lachnospiraceae bacterium | reverse complement strand
GTAAAGCAGATGGTAGCTGCCGGAGCAAATCGAAACAGGTTGGAAGCGAAGATCGCCGGTGGGGCAAAAATGTTCTCTTTTTCATCCAAGACCGAAATGGTAACCGTGGGTGAGAGAAATGCGGAAGCCTCGAAGAAGAAACTGGCTGAAATGAAAATCAAACTCCTGGCCGAGGATACCGGAGACAGTTACGGTCGTACCGTGATCTTCTATCCCGAAACGGGAGCGTATGTGATCAAAGCTGTAGGAAAACCGGAAAAGACCATTTAGAAAGGTTTTTTGAGATGAATAAACGCAAATTACTGCCGGTTTTCATTATGCTTTTAGCAGGTGCAATAGCCAGCATAATGGCAGCGGTAATGCAATATGAACTTGAAGTTTTTTTGCTTATCGTTCTCATCACGCTGGCTGTTTTTTATCTGATGGGATTGGCCCTTTTAAAGATCTATGAAGTGATCGAGATCCAGAAAGTGGAAGAGACTCTGGATGAAGGTGCCGTCATCGAGAAAGATGCATCGGCTGATATGGAGGACATCGGACCGGAGGATATGGTGGAAAGGACAGGGTCCGGAAGAGACTTTGAAGCGGAGGAAACTGGACTGCCGTAGGAGTTCCATTATGGCGTCCACAGTAGGCCATGAACGAAGCGGAACAGAAAAAGTTATGGGATGAATACATGAAGACCAGATCGGCTGATCTGAGAGAAAAGATCATCGTGGAGTATGCTCCGCTGGTGAAGCTCGTGGCCGGTCGACTTAGCATGTATTTGGGGTATAATGTAGAGTATGACGATCTGGTTGGATATGGGGTATTCGGCTTGATCGATGCCATCGATAAATTTGATGCCATGAAGGAAGTAAAGTTTGAGACTTATGCTTCCCTGAGGATCCGTGGAGCGATCCTGGACCAGATCCGTAAGATGGACTGGATCCCCAGGACTGTCAGACAGAAACAGAAAAAGATCGATGCCGCCATCAAAGAGGTGGAGAACCGTACCGGTCATACGGCAACGGATGAGGAGATCGCGGAAAGCCTCGGGATCTCTGAGGATGAGTACCTTGACTGGCAGGGACAGATGAAGGTCACCAATGTGGTGAGCCTCAACGAATTCATGGAACAGGGGGCGGAAGTACCCCACGGACACGAGCATTCCGAAGATTTTGATACCCCGGAAGAAGTTCTTGAGAAAAGCGAATTGAAAAAGATGCTTTTGGAAGCTCTGGAACTGCTCACAGAGAAGGAAAAGAAAGTTATCCTCCTGTATTATTATGAGGAGCTGACTTTAAAGGAGATCAGTAATGTTCTGGAAGTTTCGGAATCGAGTATCTCACAATTACATACCCGTGCCCTCCAAAAGATGAAAGGGAAGATGGGCAAATATATGGGGATATTAACAGAGGGTTGAGTTATGCAGCAGAAGAATGGTTATTTCAGGTTGGAGCAGAAACCGGACGGGGTCTATATCAGGGTCTTTCCGGCTGCAGAAGGGGGAGAAACGCTTCCTGTCGGTATTCCGAAGGATTATCTGGACAGACGGGGGATCACTTACGATATCGTAAAACTGAATGAAGTTGTTATGAAAGGATCGCAGGAAGAGTATGCCGTGCTTTTGTGCAAAGGCTCCATTATTCCCGAGCGGGAAGCCTGCGATCTTACTGTGTCATCCGATAACATGCATGCCATCGTTATGCTCTATCCTCCCATGGATGGGGCAGAGTCCATCACCGTGGACGAACTTCGGAATGATCTTCGGATGAAAGCAGTTACCCATGGCATCAATGAAGACGTTTTAAAGGATCTTTTTGCGGGAAAAATCTATTGCGAGGATATCGAAGTAGCCACCGGAAAAGAGCCCAGACATGGAACGGATGCCAGGATCGAGTATCATTTTGAAACAAACCGGAAGGCAAAACCTCAGGAAAACGAAGATGGAAGCGTTGATTTCCATCAGTTAAATGCCCTGAACCATATCAAAAAAGGTGATATCCTTGCAACGCTGATCCCTGAGGACAAGGGAGAACCCGGAGAAGACATCAAGGGCAATATCATCAAACCCAGAGATGTAAAAAGAGCCAAACTGGATTTCGGCCACAATATCGAGCTGTCTGAAGATAAAACCCAGATCATCTCCATGGTGGACGGTCATGTCAGCCTCTTCGGTACAAAGGTGTTTGCTTCCAACGAATTTGAAGTAGAAAATGTGGACAATGCCACCGGTGATATTGATTATGACGGAGACGTAAAGGTCAACGGAAACGTGAAGACCGGCTTTAAGGTAAAAGCCAGTGGCAGCATTTACGTCAACGGCGTTGTGGAAGGAGCGGAACTGGATGCCGGCGGTAATATCACCATTGCCAGAGGTATGAACGGTATGTCCAGGGGCACGCTGAACGCAAAGGGCTATATTGTTTCCAAATTCCTTGAAAATGCCACCGCCCTGGCGGGCAGTTACATACAGTCCGAGTCCATCATGAACAGCAACGTTCAGGCCGGGACCGAGATCATCGTCAACGGAAAGAAGGGATTCATCGCAGGGGGATCTGTTGCGGCATCCAACAAGATCACTGCAAAGACCTTAGGGTCACATCTTGGTGCCAATACCAACGTGGAAGTCGGTATCAATCCCACATTAAAGAGAGAGCAGAACCAGCTCACCAAGCAGGTTCAGGATAACCAGAAGACCGTAGCCCAGATCGAACCCGTTCTGGCGGCTCTTGTGAAAAAGAGATCCATGGGTGTGCAGCTTCCCGAAGAACAGGTGAAGCAGATGCAGCTCCTCATGTCCACAAGGGCAGCGAAGATCGATGAGAATAAACAGCTCCACGCCCGCCTGGATGAACTGGATGAGATCATTTCCGAGGGGGCAAATCCCTGCATCATCGTCAGCGGAGATGTGTATGCCGGCGTGAAGATCACGATCCTGGATGTTTCGAAATACATCAAAAATGCCGTTTCCTATTGCAGATTCATCCGGGAAGCAGGCGATGTCAAAGTAACGGCGATCTGATGAGGGATCGCGAAGATAAGAAAAGAAGGAGGAGACCATGCCCAGTATCTTAGAGATCAACGGAAGTATTCCGAGAACAATGGACTATGCCCAGATCAAGGCACAGGAAGACTCCAAAGCCGCTCTTGCGCAGCAGCATACCGTGGACGCCATGGACAAGAACCAGCAGGAAAAGGCGAACAATGTGCATGAGAGTGCCAATGCCGACAATTATCTTGGCAACCTGAATTCCGACGGACATAACCGTCAGAGTTATGAAGGGGACGGCGGCAAAAACAGAAAGAAAAAGGAAGCAGAGCCGGACGGAAGAGTCGTCTTAAAGCAGGGCGGCGGTTTTGACTTAAAGATCTGATAAGTCCGGGGAAGGAAACAGTTCATGGGAACGCTTGAAATCGTATTGATCATCATTGGCGCAGTGCTTTGCATCGCAAGTTTTGTGATCCCTGCCAAAAAGGAAGAACTGAACGAGGAAGTCATGACGGCGCTGGATGAGGAAGCCAAAAAGATGGTGGCCAGGGAAGTGGAGACTGTCAGATCCAAGGTGGACGGTATTACTGACGAGACCATTCAGTACGCGGTGGAAAAGGCCGAGAGGAGCATGGAAAGAGTCTCCAACGAAAAGATCATGGCCGTCAGTGAGTATTCCGATACCGTGCTGGATGAGATCCGCAAAAACCACCAGGAAGTGGTATTTTTGTATGACATGCTCAATGATAAGCAGGAGAATGTAAAGTCCACGGTAGCAGAGACCAATAAGTCTCTCCAAAACATCATTGAGAAAGCAAATGATGCAAAGGCTGACCTCCAACTTGATCTGGAGGAACGGGAAGTTTCCCAGACGCAGGCCGCAAAAGAGGAAAAGGAGCCTGAACCCGAGAAAACACCTGCATTTGCACCCTTTGTTCCCACCCAGATCAGCCGGGAAGAAGTGAAAGAATCTGAGGCCAAGAAGGAAGAACGCATCGCTGCCATCAAGGCGGAAATGGAAGAGATGGCAAAGGCTGCCGCTTCTGTTTCTTCAAAGGATGAGGAAGAAGCAGTTTCGGAGGAAGAGGGATCTTCTTCGGATACCGATGCACAGACTTCCGAAGAGGAAGACCGGGAACGGATGAATTCCGGAGCGGATATCCGCCTGACGGGAGATGATCAGGATCAGACCGGGAATAACAACGAAAAGATCCTGAAGATGCACAAAGCAGGTAAGTCCAATATGGCCATCGCCAAGGAACTTGGACTGGGAATAGGAGAGGTGAAACTGGTCATTGACCTGTTTCGATAATGTGTAACTATGAAACTGAAGTATTATTTGCGCGGGCTGGGCATCGGGATCCTTGTGGCCGCAGCCATACTGACCATCAGCAGAAGAAGCGGTAACGGCGGACTTACCAATGAGGAGGTCATCGCCAGGGCCCAGGATCTGGGCATGGTGATGCAGGATAACTCCACCCTTGCCCAGACTGCCCTGGAATCACAGGTGGCGGCGGAAACCGGAGTCATCATAACGCCCATAGACAAAGCAGAAGAGAGCAAGGAACCG
>JAFUUM010000366.1 GCA_017477805.1 Lachnospiraceae bacterium | reverse complement strand
GAAGGTCTTCATCCCGGTCCGCTTTATCGGAGGATACCTCCCGCACAAGATGCCGTCTGTTGGATGTTGCGTAGATCAGGACATTCCCGGGTTTTCTTTCCAGTCCGCCCTCGATGACGGCCTTCAGGTACTTATAATCCGTTTCGAATTCTTCAAAGCTTAAGTCATCCATATAGATGATAAAGCGGTAGTTTCTGTTCTTGATCTGGGCGATGACCTGCTGCAGATCCCGAAACTGGTGCTTGTACAGTTCGATGATCCGAAGGCCCTGATCATAATACTCGTTCATGATGGCCTTGATGCTGGAACTCTTGCCCGTGCCGGCATCACCGTATAATAGGCAGTTGTTTGCTTTCTTCTGCTGCAAAAAGGCCTCGGTATTTGCCCGTAGCATTTCCTTCTGGAGTTCATATCCAACAAGATCATCCAGCTTCACATGGGCGATGTTGGTGATGGGTACGATCTTTACTTCGCCTTCGCACTCTTCCACACGGAAAGCCTTATGAAGTCCCAGTTTGCCAACGCCGTAGTCCTTGTAAAAAGCGGTGAGGATCTTCTTCATTTCCTCCGCAGAGGATGCGGCACGTAATTTCACCGCAAGGTCACAGATCCGATCCCTGATCCGGCGGTTATAGGTAAAGCTCCGCTCCTGTACAGATGTATAATCTGAGATCAGGTCCCAGAGGTCCTGGCCGAGATAGGTGGACACTTCGGAAAAATCCAGGGCAAAGAGTTCCCGGAAGATCTCCATATCCCGCAGGCAGACGACGTTGACGCTGCCCTCTACTTCGCCCCTGATCTCGCAGGCTTTGGAATATTCATTTTCATCGTTAACAAGGATCTTGGCCAGAAAGCAATCCCAGAGATTGCCGTGAAAGCCGTAGGATTCTCCCATGGAAAGGAGCCTGCTGACGCACCCGGAGAAGAGCGCCTGCTTTTCTTTGGAAGGCGTTGCTTCATCCAGGTAATGTTCGTGAAGATACAGAGTATCGAATAAGAGGTCTTCGTCCTCTGCGGTAAGATTGCGGTACAGTAACAGTCTGTCTGTGATCATCAGTAATTTCCCAGGATCTTCATGTTCCTGGCCTCCTCCCGAAGTCCGCGAAGAGCGTTTTTCACCGCTCCGTCACTTAAGTTTCCGTCAAAGTCGATAAAGAACCGGTATTCCCAGCTGCGATCCTCGATGGGACGGCTCTCGATCTTGGTCATGTTGAGATTGTTGTAGATAAAGTGGGACAGCATATGATACAGGGAGCCGCTCTCATGGGGTACCTCAAAGCAGATGCTGACCTTCTGTGCATTCTCTCTGAAGATCTTCTGGTTAGTGACGATGATGAACCGGGTGGAGTTGGAGCTGGACTGATTCACCCTCTGCTGAAGCACCTCGAGGCCGTAGACTTTTGCCGCGTATTCGCTGGCAATGGCAGCCTGGGCGGGGTCCTTATCCTCTGCCACTTTCTGGGCGGCAAAGGCGTTATTGCGCATGCTGATCTGCTGCCAGAGACTGTGCTCTTTTAAGAATCTGGCGCTCTGCATCAGCGACTGGGGATGGGAATAAACCCGTTTGATATCATCAAGTTTCGTTCCCGGCAGGCCCAGCAGACAGTGTTCAATGCGAATGATCTGTTCGCCTACGATGTAATTTTCAAATTCCACCAGAAGGTCATAGATCTCGCTGACGACACCGGCAGTGGAATTCTCGATGGGCAGCACCGCAAAATCGGCACTTCCCTCTTCGATGGATTCCATGGCTTCCCGGAAGGTGTCCACATGGAAACTCCGGATCTGATCTCCGAAGTAGGTTTCCATGGCGGCCTGGGAATAAGCCCCCTCCGCCCCCTGAAACACCACTCGTGCCTTTTTGGTATCCAGTTCCGTCACAGCACTAAAGGGCATCTTACCCCAAACGCCGTCGGTGGGCAGCAGCTGATACTGCAGCTTCCGGCTCATGGACATGATCTGTTCAAAGAGCTCGGTGATGCCGTGACGGTTGAAATCGTTGTGGGTCATGCCCTGGATCTTTCTGATCTTTTCTTCTTCCCGCGAACGGTCGAAGACCTTTTTTCCGTTTTCGATCTTGTACTGTGCCACCTGTGCGCAGACATCCATTCTCTCCTCATAGAGTTTCACGATCTGCTCGTCGATGACATCGATCTTATCCCGAAGTTCCGTTAATTCCATACTGTTCACACTCCTCTAGGGTTTAGTGTATCTCATTTACATTCGTCTATCAAGTTTGCTATACTTGGGAAAAAGAGTGACAAATAAAGGCTTTGGAGGATAAAAGATGAATCGGAATGTGAAGATCGGCCTGATATCCGTGGCCGTCATCGCCTTTCTTGGTCTGATGCTGTTTTTACGAGGCGGTGCGAGGGAACACTACACCCCCATCCCCGAGAACACCATCGGCAATACCGCAGGCAATCTGCGGGGAGACGGTATGTTCTGCGAATACGGTGGAAAGATCTACTTTGCCAATCCCTATGACAACAATTCGCTCTACTGCATGAACGCCGACAACACCAACATCAAGAAGCTGAACTCTTCTTCCTGCAAGTTCATCCTCGCAGGAGGCGACTATCTGTTTTACTACATCTACGGCGCATCCGGCGGCGGTCAGGGGCTTGGATACCTTAGGTCCATCACCGGCGTTTATCGTTCCAACTTAGACGGTCAGGATCCGGTGTGCATCAACGGCGATATGGCAACTTCCCTGCAGCTCGTTGGGAACAACATCTACTACATGCACTATGACAAAAAGAGTTTTTCTTCTTTCAACAAGCTGGCTGCGGATAAGTCTTCCGAGACCATGCTGATGAAAAAAGACATCGATACCGCCTGCGTTTCCGACGGTGTGATCTACTACGGCGGTCAGGACGGAGATCACAATCTCCACGGCTTCAATACCCGGATCGATACGGACGAAGTCATCTGGCATGCCAATCTGTGCAATCCCACGAAGATGGGCTCCTACATTTACTACATGGACATCGGCAATAAATACCGTCTTTGCCGCTATGACATGAACAACAACGTGGTACAGGTACTGACCAATGACTCTCTGGAGTTCTACAACGTGTACGAGGGCGTGATCTTCTACCAGCGTTCCAATGATCCTGCGCTGATGCGCATGAACACCGACGGCAGCAACCTGGAGATGGTTCAGGAAGGGATCTACAATCGGATCAACACCACTTCCGTTTACACCTACTTCTACTCCCATGAGTCCGACACCATGATCTACCGGACTCCCACTCTGGGCTTCATCAACGTGGACATGTTCCCCGAAGCTCTGGATGCGGTCAGGGAGCAGACAAAATAGTCGGAGAGGTACCCCGTATCGCCGCATACCTCTGCATACAAAAAGCGTTTTCAGCAAGTGATATGCTGAAAACGCTTTTTTCTGCTTTTTCTGCTTTTGGTTGCTTAGCCTTCGACTGATTTTGCTTTGTCTTCGACTATTTCTGCTTTGTCTTCGACTAATTCTCTGCATTTTCATTGCCATTTGTGCCTAAAGCGACTGGGCGTTCTCAGGTTAGGCACATTTTTTCACCCAAAAAAAGTCATCCACAAGTTCATGTCGAGTCTATCTGTGCCTAAATATGGCGTTTTATGGCATCTTAGGCACTGTTTCAATGCTTTATTCTAAACCCGCCCCTAAAAAATGTGCCTAAATTTGCATTCTTGTCACCCCTTAGGCACACACCCCCCTTTTTTTCGGGTGCATGAGGTATTTACGCACGTTTTTACAAACCAAGGATCTGTTTGACTGCATCTTCCGGGGTGTTTGCCAGATAGGTGGCACCGGCGGTGCGGAGTTCTTCTTCGGTCCCGTAGCCGCCATAGGTTATGCCCATGGAGTCCATGCCAACTTCAGCGGCAGCTTCCACATCGTACCTGCGGTCTCCCACCATGATGGCGCTGTCAAGGTCGGTGATGCCGCATTCCCGGATCACGTAGCGGATCACATCCGCTTTGGTGACACGGTCCATATCGTTGGCGGTAGCCACGAAGTCAAAATACTTTCGAAGATCAAAATGATCCAGGACAACCCTCGTTCCGTTTACTCCCTTGGAGGTTGCGATGACCAGGGTCTTCCCCGCTGCCTTTAACTCTTCCAGCATTTCCCGGACACCGGGGTAAAGGTCGTTTTCCAGAACACCGCCCATGCCGTTGTAATAGGTTCTGTAAAAGGCAATGGCTTTGTCGGTATCTTCGGGAGAATATCCAAGGACGATTCCAAAGGACTCCTTCAGCGGCGGTCCCACAAACTTCCTGATCACCCCAAGAGGCGGCTCTTCTCTGCCCATTTGTGCGATGGCATATTTGAATCCGTTTACGATGCCGGGGCCGGAGTCTGTCAGGGTTCCGTCCAGATCAAATAAAATGTGCGTCTTCGTCATATCACCTCATTATTTTCTCAAAGAAGTGGGGGAATATTTCTCCTCACAGTATCTGCAGCGGTAGATCTCTCTCTTTTCATCCGCCAGATAAAAGATTTGGGGCAGTCCCTGCTCGATGGAAGTGATGCAGCGGGGATTATGACAGCGGGTCACATTCCGGATCTCCTTGGGAAGAACAAGGATCTTCTTCTCCACGATCTCCCCTGCCTTGATCACGTTCACGGTGATATTGTGATCGATGAACCCCAGGACATCCAGGTTCAGCATCTCGATATCACATTCCACCTTCAAAATGTCTTTACGGCCCATCTTCTCGCTCTTAGCGTTCTTGATGATGGCCACGGTACAATCCAGCTTATCCAGTCCCAGCTGGTAATAAATATCCATGCTCTTACCGGCCTTGATATGATCCAGCACAAAGCCTTCTTCGATCTTTCCTACGTTAAGCATCTATGGTCTCCTCCTCTTTCGTCCAATCCGTCATCAAACCAGTTCCAGCAGCGTTGCGATCAATGCCATACGCACGTACATGCCGTACTGTACCTGTTTGAAATAGACCGCCCGGGGATCATCATCCACATCCACGCTGATCTCATTGACACGGGGCAGGGGATGCAGCACCAGCATCTTCTCCGGTGCCAGTTCCATCTTTGCCTTATCCAGGATATAGAAGTCTTTCAAGCGGATGTAATCTTCTTCGTTGAAGAAACGCTCTTTCTGAACTCTTGTCATGTACAAAAGATCCAGATCCCCGATGCGGTCCTCTAAGCGGATCACTTCTTCGTAGGGGATGTTCTTTTCTTTCAGCATATCCGTGATGTAATCCGGTACCTTTAACTCTTCGGGAGAGATGAAGACAAATCTGATGCCCTCATACCGAACCAGTGCATTGATCAGGGAGTGGACGGTACGACCGAACTTTAAGTCACCGCACAGACCCACGGTCATGTTCCCGAGATGTCCCTTTAAGGCCCGGATGGTCAGAAGGTCTGTCAGCGTCTGGGTGGGGTGCTGATGACCGCCATCTCCTGCGTTGATCACGGGAATGGAGGAATTGGCTGCCGCCACCATGGGGGCGCCTTCCTTGGGATGACGCATGGCTGCGATATCCGCGAAGCAGGAGATCACGCGGATGGTGTCCGCTACGCTCTCTCCCTTACTGACGGAACTGCTGGATGCATCCGCAAAGCCGATGACACTGCCTCCGAGATTCAACATTGCCGTTTCAAAGCTCAGTCTTGTGCGGGTGCTGGGCTCATAAAAGAGGGTTGCCAGCTTTTTCCGGTCACAGAGATGAGCGTATTTATCCGGGTCCTTCTCCATTTCCACTGCCAGGCAAAACAGTTTCTCCAGTTCTTCCACCGTGAAATCCAGCGGACTCATTAAATGACGCATATACTTCTCCTCCTATATTTTTTTGCGTAAAAAATCCACAGTCTTCAGTGCTTACAGAAAACTGCGGATCAATATTTCCATTCCGATTCCGATAAGAATCAATCCACCTATGATATTTGCTCTTCCTGCGATGACCTGTCCGATCTTCTTTCCAAGCTTTAATCCTACCAGACAAAGAAGAAAAGTAACGACACCGATGATGATACAGGAGATCAGGGATTCCATCAAAGAATATTCTGCAATGGTAAAGCCAACGGATAATGCATCAATAGAAGTTGCAATGCCCTGAACGAGAAGTCCGGTTACGGTAAGCTTCTGTTCCAGGATCTCCTCCGCCTGATAGCTTCGGATCCCTTCAAGGATCATCTTTCCGCCAATGAACAATAACAGGAAGAATGCGATCCATGGAATAAAGGGACGAAATGCTTCGAACAAAAAAAGAATCGTGTGGATACACATCCACCCGATCATCGGCATTAAGAACTGGAATCCGGCAAAACATCCGGCAATGATCCCCGTTCGCTTCACGCTCATGTGAGGATCCTGCATACCGTTGGCTACGGATACGGAAAAAGCATCCATGGCCAGACCGACTCCCAACAATATGCTGTTTACGATCAAAATCGTCCAAACACTCATGGTCATATCATCGCAAAATATCGCTGATTAGTCAATCCTAATTACAAGGTGTAGTATTTACGCCGATGTGCGTAAAAGTACGCCTTGTGTTATAATATGCTCGTTCGCTGGCGAGCGGACAATACCTTTTCAAAGGAGATCTTTATGGCAACAATTTACGACTTAGAGCCCAAACGGGTTTTCCATCACTTTGCGGAGCTTTGCAAGATCCCTCACGGATCCGGAAATCTTCAGACGATCAGCGATCACCTGGTAAACTTTGCTAAAGCCCACGGCCTGAAATACACCCAGGATGAAGCATTAAACGTGATCATCGAAAAGGATGCCACCCCCGGCTATGAAAATGAGCCCGGTATCATCCTCCAGGGTCATATGGACATGGTTGCGGTCCACAAGCCGGAACTGGACATCGATATGACCAAAGATCCCTTAAAGCCCATGGTGGACGGGGACTATCTGTATGCGGAAGGAACTTCCCTGGGGGGAGATGACGGTATTGCCGTTGCTTACGCTCTGGCTATTTTGGAAGATGACACCCTCCCCCATCCTCATCTGGACGTGGTGATCACCACAAACGAAGAAACGGGCATGGACGGAGCGGTAGCCATCGACATCAGTTCCTTAAAGGGCACCAGACTCTTTAACCTGGACTCCGAGGACGAGGGCGTATTCCTTGTAGGCTGTGCCGGCGGAGCAAGAGTGGATCACATCTTCCACGTGAACAAAGAAGAAAAGACAGGCTACGGCCTCTCCGTTCTCATCACCGGTCTTCAGGGCGGTCATTCCGGCGCGGAGATCCACAAAGAGCGGGGTAACGCCAATGTCCTCATGGGACGGCTCCTTTGCGAGCTTCGTGAAGTGGCTCCCATCTACATCTATGATCTGGACGGCGGTCTTGCAGACAACGCCATTCCCAGAGAGTGCCGCGTTTCCTTCCTGACTGACGGAGACGTTGCAGCATTTGAATCCGTCATCGCTGACTTTGAGAAGACCGTGAAGATCGAACTGGCCACAAAGGATCCCGGTTTTGCAGTAAAAGTAAGCCGTGTTCCCGAGCAGACCGCATCCGTCATGGATCAGGAAGCCCTGCAGCATATGTGTGATGCCCTCATCGCTCTTCCCAACGGCGTACAGGCCATGAGTGCTGACGTTCCCGGTCTGGTGCAGACCTCTTTAAATAACGGTATCCTCCGACTGGAAGAAAACAGAGTTTACCTTGTCACTTCTGTTCGAAGCAGCATCGGCAGTGAAAAGGACACTCTGATCCGTAAGATCTGTACCATCACCAAGCTTTGCGGAGGAAAGAACAACATCCGTGGAGAATACCCGGGCTGGGCTTACCGTACCGACTCTCCTTTCCGTGATCTGTGCCTTCAGGTCTACAGAGACATGTATCACAAGGAGCCCAAGGTGGAAGCCATCCATGCAGGCGTGGAATGTGGTCTTCTCATCGAAAAGAGACCCGACCTCGATGCCGTATCCATCGGTCCCGACATGAAGGATATCCACACCACGGAAGAAAAACTGGGCATCTCCTCTGCCGGCCGGGTTTACGAGTACGTATGCAAGGTTTTGGCGCAAAAAGTAAACG
>JAFUUM010000365.1 GCA_017477805.1 Lachnospiraceae bacterium | reverse complement strand
GCCCTTGCCGGTGATGTAGATCTTTTTTCCGAGCTTTTCATTTTGTTCCACGAGGGTCACTTCATGGCCGATGGAAGCCGCGGCATATGCCGCCATCATCCCGGCCGCCCCGCCGCCGACTACGACAACTGCACTCATGACTTATTATCTTCCTTCCGAAGGGGGTAATTTAATACCGTTTCGTCATTGATGAAGTTGATCTCGTCGTTTAAGTATACCTGGTAATTGTTCCAGACTTCTTCCAGCGTATGGAGGCTGTTCTTGACTTCCGCAGGTCTTCTCATGCAAAGTCCCACCACCAGAGCGTTGATCACGCTGAGGGGTGCCACAAGAGAGTCCACGATGGAAACCATGTCGCTTCGTGCAAGAAGGTTGCAGGAAGAATACATGCACATGGGGGAATGGATGGTATCGGTAATGGAAATGATCTTGGCGTTCCTGTCATTGGCAAATTCCATTGCCTTTAAGGTTCTCATGGAATATCTGGGGAAGCTGATACCGATGAAGGCATCTTTTTCTCCGATACGGATCATCTGCTCAAAGGTCTCGCTCATGCTGGTGGTCTTCAGACAGAATACATCGCTTCTTACCATGCTGAGGTAAAAGGACAGAAACTCCGCTAAGGGTTCACAGCTGCGGATACCGGAGATATAAACTCTCTTGGCCCGCAGGATGATATCGATAGCCGTATCAAATGCGGAAGGATCCATGTGTACAAGGGTGTCATGGATCTTTTCCATGTCGGACTGCAGTACGGACTGCAGGACTTCCGACTGGGTGGAATTTGCAAAACGGATACCGGATTTCTGCATATCCGTCAGCTGGTTCTTCACCCACTCTTCCAGAGCATCCTGGAATTCGGGATAGCCTTCGTAGCCCAGCATCATGGCAAAACGTACCACGGTGGACTCACTGATCCGAAGGGTTTTTCCAAGTTCCGCAGCGGTCATAAATACCGCCTGGTCGTAATGATCGGAAATGTAAGAGGCAATGATACGCTGACTCTTACTCATTTTCCCGTATTTACTTGTCATATCTGACATAAAGTCCTGTTTTGACATTTGTTAGATCACCTTCCGGAAAAAGCATTATATGCGTTCTGTAACATCTGTTTGGTCTGATCATCATTCAGATCAAAATCGCCTGTGATCACCATGGATGCAGCACCATGGATATGGATCCACATCTGCATGAAAAGATCCTGGGGATCCTTGCAGCCTGCAGCCTTCGCCTGATTGATCTCCGCCATAACGTTTCCGGCTTTGCCGTTCAGCATCTCATAAAGGCTTCTGCCCTGTCTTTCCTTCCTCAAAAACAGGATCTGAAACAGCTTGGGTTCATCTTTGGCAAAACTGATATAAGTCATCCCCAGATTAACAAAAGGCTTTGCTGCGGGATCTTTGGGTGCGTTTGCATAATAACGCTCGAAATAACCAACCGCGTGCTCCATCACTTCGGAAACCAGCTCATCCATGCTCTTATACAGTCTGAAGATCGGCTGTGTACTGCAGCCTGCTCTTGCAGCCAGTTTTCTGGCGGTCAGTTCCGTAAGCCCCTCCTCTCTGGCCTGCT
>JAFUUM010000364.1 GCA_017477805.1 Lachnospiraceae bacterium | reverse complement strand
CCTCATCGTCCGCCGTCAGCTCCGACAGGTCGGTGATCACGCGGTCATCCGGCGATACCACGCCCAGCGCCACGTTCATGTAGGGCAGTGCAAAGTCCACCTTCTCTGCTCTCTCTGCAGTTACGGTGAAGTTGGCCAGCACAATGTCCACCTTGCCCGTCTCCAGATACTCCACGCGGTTGGCTGCCTCGGTGGATACGTAGTTGATCTCTACGCCAAGGTCTTTTCCGATACGCTCTGCGAAGTACACATCGTAGCCCTGATATTTGCCGTTCTCATCAACGTAACCGAAGGGGTTTTTGTCGGAGAACACGCCGATGTTGATCTTGCCGCTTGCCTTGATCTCATCCAGGCTTCTGTAGATCTTGTTTGCTGCCTGAGCATTGATCTGCTCCGCATTCTTATCACCGCAGCCGGTGAGGGATGCAATTCCCAGTGTCGCTGCAAGTGCCGTTGCCAAAATTCGTTTCAATAATCCTTTTTTCATAATTCCTCTCCTTTATTCGTGATTTCGTCTGTTTATTCACGTTTTCGTTTTTTATACGGTTTTTATGCTGTCGTTTCGATGTTTCTTCGGATGGTTTACGCTTTTCTTACTTGGGCCCAAGAAATAAGAAAAGCCTGGGATTTTACTCCCAGGCAATGGTTTACGATGATCCGAATTTGTTATATCAAATCATGCATGAGCATACGACAAATGAGCCATACGCCCGACCATATTGCTTGCCTGGGAGAATAGCATTCGACACATACACATGCACATGCAGTTGTAGATGTTAAAGTTTTTCATCTGTCTACTCGTGTTCCTTTCGATTTGATAATGCGATGTTACAACGTATCGCCTAGTGTGTCAATAGGTTTTTTGAATTTTATTCATTCGGGCATAACTCCCGCCCAGAGCCACCAGTTCTTCATGGGTTCCCTGCTCCGTGATCTTGCCGTTTTCGATCACCAGGATCATGTCCGCATGGCGGATGGTGGAAAGTCTGTGGGCGATGGCAACGATGGTGCGGGTTCCGCTGATGTCATTGATGGCTTCCTGGATCTGATGCTCCGTTTCCACGTCCACGGAGGCCGTGGCTTCATCCAGGATGATGATGGGGGATTTTCTGAGAATGGCTCTGGAGATGGCCACTCTCTGCTTTTGTCCGCCGGAGAGGCGAAGTCCCCGCTCGCCTACCAGGGTCTGGTATCCGTCCGGCATCTCCATGATGTCCTTATGGATGTTGGCAGCTTTTGCGGCCTCCATGATCTCCTCGATGCCCGCTTCCGGCACGGCATAGCCGATATTCTCCGCGATGGTGCCGTTAAACAGGAAAGTATCCTGCAGCACCGGAGAGATGTTCTGCCTGAGGCTCTCGATAGTGATGTCGTTTAGATCCTGGCCATCGATAAGGATCCGTCCGCCCGTAGGCTCGTAAAATCTGGAGATCAGCTTGGTCAGAGTCGTCTTTCCAACGCCCGTAGGTCCAACCAGGGCGATCATCTTTCCGGGTTCGCAGTGGAAGGAAACGTCGTCCAGGATCACACCGCCTGTCTCGTAAGAAAAGCTCACATGATCAAAGCGGATGTCACCCTGCACGTTCTCAAGGGGCTTTGCGCTTTCTTTGTCCATGATCTCACAGGGGGCATCCAGTACTGCCATGACACGCTCCGCCCCCGCCATGGATTGCTGCATGTTTTCCAAGAGATTGGCAAGACCGGTGATAGGCGCGTAAAAAAGGCCAAGGTACAGAAGGAAGGCCACCACGTCTTCCACCCGGAGTCCCTCTTTCCAGGCAAGATAGCCCCCAAAGGCCACCACCAGGATGGTACCGATGGAGGAGATAAATTCCACGGAAGGATGGAACACGGCGCTGATCTTTAAAGCCTTCAGCATGGCCTTTACATGATCGAAATTTTTGATGTCCACCTGGGAAGTCTCATACTCTTCCCGTCCGAAGGACTGGATCTCCTGGATCCCCGAAAGGTTATCCTGGAGTTTGCCGTTTAACTCACCCATCTTTTTCTGGGAAGCACGGAAATAGGGTCTTACTTTTTTGGAGAAAATGATACCGGATAAAAAGATCAGGGGAATGGGAGCGCAGGTGATCAGCGCCAGTTTCCAGTTGATGAAAAGGAGCACCGTCAACACCCCCAGGAACGTCACCACGTTGGTGATGGTGTCGGGGATCATGTGGGCATAGAGAAGTTCAAAGTCCCTGGTATCGTTGACGATGCGGCTCATGAGATCGCCGGTCTG
>JAFUUM010000363.1 GCA_017477805.1 Lachnospiraceae bacterium | reverse complement strand
TGAAATGGAGCGTTCTCAAAGAAGCAGGCGCTATCACCGTTCCCGAAGATCACGTGATCGCGATCACCAACGGCGGTGGTATCCGTGCTACCATCAATGCAGGTTCCGTTACCAAGAAGGATCTGAACACCGTTCTTCCTTTCGGTAATACCGTAGCAGTTATCTATGTTACCGGTGCTGAAGTGTTAGAGGCTCTTGAAGCCAGCACCTTCTGCGCACCCGATGCTGTTGGTGGTTTCCCTCAGGTTTCCGGCATCAAGTTCACCGTTGATACTTCCGTAGCCTTTGACAAGGGTGATGCATATCCCAACTCCACTTATTACAAACCCGCTTCCATCAAGCGTGTATCCATCCAGAGCGTAAATGGCAAGCCTTTCTCCCTGACCGATACTTACGCAGTTGTGACCAACAACTTCGTAGCATCAGGCGGAGATACCTATTATGTATTCGGTAATGCTTCCGATCAGTTCGATACCGGTATCGTTATGGACGAAGCAGTTATGGAATATGTTCAGACCAAACTGGGTGGCAAGATCACCGCAGCTGATTACGGTACTGTAAAGAGCAATATCACCTTCGGTAAGGCTGCTGAGACTACTGCAGTAGCTACCGAGACGACTACCGCTGCAGAGCAGTACGTTGTTGTTGCAGGCGATAACCTTTGGAAGATCGCTTCCGTATTCTACGGCGATGGCAAACAGTGGTCTGTGATCTACAACCTCAACACTAATATCTTAAACGATGCAAACAAGATCAAAGTCGGTCAGGTACTTCGCGTAAGATAATCAAACAGCAACACAAAAAAAGGGCCTTCGGGCCCTTTTTTTGATCCTGTATTTATTCCTGTTCGGATGCCTGTTTCTTCACATTTGAAAGAGTGGTGTAAATACCGGTCAGCATAAAGATGATGGCAAGGATCTGGATGATGAGTTTCACTGTGGAGAGAAGACCATCACCATCCATGGTAACTGCGCAGGCATTGAAGAGCATGCCGACCATAAGAAGGGGAGATAAACTGGTCTTCTTGGTCTTTTTGATGCCTGTTTTTCTTTCTTCCAATTCACCCAGAACGTTTTTGGTATTGACGATGCAGTTGATAAAGACAATGATAATGGCCATCATCAGGAATACGGGAGCCCATACCATGATCCCTTCTAACTGAGAAGCATTCCAGATCTCAAAGATCAGAAGGAGAAACTCAAGGATCGCAACGCCCTGGAACATTCTGAGGATCTTGGTATAGTGGCTGATCTGGCTGTCAACATCGGTGTAGAGTACAAATTCGCCATCAGTGACTGCCTTTCTGAGAATGACCCAGAAACCCCAACGCTGTACGATCTCGATGTCGTTTTCCTTCATGAATTCCTTATAGTCATCGGAGATGTTCATGAACTGATCGCCGAAATCCACCTGGTACTGATATTTCCCTTTCTCACATTCCTCAAAGGTGTAGAAGCCTGCAAAGAAGCTCTTCATGGCCCATCCCTGTGCAGCCATCTCGTTTAACCATTTTGTTTCCTTATCCTTATCAAAGTATAATCTGAACTGTACCATCTTATTTCTCCTCCATAAGTTTTCCGTTATTTACCAGCTCTTCCAGCCGGGTTCTTTCTTTTTCAAAGGCTTCTTTGCCAAGTTCGGTGATGAGGTACTCTTTCTTTTTCCGGGAAGTGGTGTCCTCGCTGAAGATCTCGATCCATTTTCTCTTTTCCAGGGTTTGGAGCGCTCCGTACAACGTTCCGGCTCCTAATTGGACCCTGCCGCCGGTGAGATCCGATACTTCCTGAGTGATGCCGTAACCGTAATTCGGTTTTCGGACCGCCAGCAGGATGTAGTAAAAGGCTTCCGTTAACGGTGTTTCGATCGGTGTCATGCTGTATCTCCTTCCGTATTCTGTTGTATCATCTTTCGTTATATCATGGCTCGTTATATCGACGAGCGATATATCATGGTTAGAATATATCACCACCCGATATATTAGTCAACAGGTTTTTTCATATTTTTATCCCAAAAATTTTGTAGATTGGTTTAATTATTTGCTATAATATTAGACAATAGCGATATTATACACATAGAAGTGCGTCAATTCAGTCGGAAGGATTATTGAATGGAACGTTTTGTATTTGATGAACATATGCGAAAGGTGCTGGAAAATTCGGTAGTGCCCATCGGAATCTATCAGATGGTAGACGGACACGTGGTAACGCTCATCGCCACAGACGGTCTTGTGGAGTTGTTTGGATATAAGAGCAGAAAAGAAGCTTTTGAAAAGATGGACAATGATATGTACTGGAATGTTCATCCCGATGATGTGGGCAGTGTCCTGAAGGCTGCGGAGGAGTTTATCAAAGAAGATAAAACCTACAACCTTGTATGCAGAATCAAAAAGGACATTGGATACCGGCTGATCCACACCAGAGGCAAGCATGTTACGACGGAAAGCGGTGCGCGTCTTGCCGTTGTATGGTATATCGATGAGGGGGAAGTCGTTCTCGATGCAAATCGTGCGATGGTGGAGCAAACCATCGAAGAACTGAGAACCTCCATGCAGTCGCTTTTGAATAATATGCCGGCGTTGTCATTTTCCAAGGATGTTAAGACAGGGGTATATCTTGCCTGTAATCAGGCTTTCGCGGCTTATGCCAACAAGAAGACTCCCGCTGAAGTTGCAGGGTTAAGAGACGATGAGATCTTTGATCCCGTGACTGCGGCGCACTTTGTGGAGGATGACAGACAGGCACTTTCCATGGATGTACCCTATGTATTTTTCGAGGATGCACCGGATGCGGCGGGTAATCCCAGACAGTTCCAGACCACCAAGCTGAAATTTGTCGACGATACGGGAAGGCTGTGCCTTCTTGGCATGTCCATGGATGTGACGGAAGTTATGCGGGTCAGAAAGGAAAATGAAGAAGCCAAGGCCGCCTATCGGGAAGCGTTAAACACCAGTGCAACCTATGAGAGTATTGTGGAAGCCCTGGCTGTAGACTATTTCAATTTCTATTATGTGGACATTGAAACGGACGAGTACGTTGAGTACGGTTCCCAGTTTGAAAATGGAAAGAAAAAGGT
>JAFUUM010000362.1 GCA_017477805.1 Lachnospiraceae bacterium | reverse complement strand
GTCTGGACTTTACCTTGCGGTCGCCGAAAGATACTTCAAATACGGTGTCTGTTTTATTCAGCCAGGACTGGTCCTCGATCCAGGGATTGGGCTCGGCTTTCTGGAGCTTATCTTTGAACACCTGCTTGAACAGACCAAAGTGATAATTCAGACCGATACCGTCGCCGGGCAGACCCAGAGATGCAATGGAGTCAAGATAACAGGCAGCCAGTCTTCCGAGACCGCCGTTACCCAGAGAAGGTTCAGGCTCGATCTCTTCGATGACGTTCAGCTTCTTGCCATGTTTTGCAAGAGCCTCTTCCATCTGATCGTAGATGCCGAGGTTGATGAGGTTATTGGATAAGAGCTTACCGATGAGGAACTCTGCGGAGATGTAATAAACCTTCTTTTCTCCTTCGATGCGGTCGGTAACGCTGGTTAAGGTCTTGGTGTATTCCAGGACAACTCTGTAAACTTCCTGATCGGTGAGTTTGTCCAGGGGCTTTTTATACATTTCTTCTGCGATCTTCATGAGCTGGTCTTCCAGGTTCATCTGCAGAACGTCTTTCCGGATCTGTGAATACGCCACGGTATTTCCCTCCTTATTTTCAGAACTTCCAAAAACTTTTTTCAAAAAATCAAGCATTCGCTTTTCCTCCCTTTTTTCCTTTTGCGGTTTTCGCTTTCTTTGCTTCCTCCAACGCCTTCTCTTCTTCAATCTTTTTCTTGAAGGGTGTTACGTCATCGGGGGAAACTCCGATCATATCGTGATACTTCATCCTCTCGATACGATAGGGTGTATAGACTCTTCTGCCGCCGCCTCCGCCCAGAAGATATTCCATCTCGTCAAGAGCCCTTGCGGAAACATCCGAAAAATTCTGGCAGATGGTGTTCATCTGTTTTCCGGCATATCCCATAAGGACCAGCCCGTCAAAACCGCACACTGGCCTGAAGATATCCAGTTCCGTCAAAGCGCGCATGGCACTGATGGCCATGAGATCCGAACTGCAGGCGACCACACCATAATCGTGAGCATACTTTAAGGTAATGGCCCTGGCCTTCTTTTCGAAAAAATCTCCGTTCTTGATCAGAAGCCTGTACCCCTTGTCCTTTGCCAGTTCCCGAATGCCTTCGAGGCGCTCCTGGGCCGCATAGGAATTGTCGTTTCCGGTGATGTACAAAAGCGAGTCGCTCTTGTTCTCCCGGAGGGTCCGAAGGGCCACATCTTTCTGGGCCTCTTTGTGATTGACTCCCACGCTGGAAATGTGCCTGTCCGTTACGGGAACGTCCACGAGCACGATCTTAAATGCCCCCGATCTTGCAAGGCGCATGATCTGTTCGTCGTCCTTGGTCATCCCGTAGATTATGATGCCTTCGATATTCTGTACCTGAAAATACTGAATGATCTCCTCGTCGGTCTTGCCCTGAAGCATGGAAAAGAAGGTTACCACCAGGTCGAGGTGGAGCTTTTGAGCCTCATGGATGGCGCCGCTGATGTACTGCATGTCGATCTCATCTCTGGCTTTGGTCTGAAAGCTCATGTGGATGAGCAGTGCGATCCTCCCCGCCTTTTTGGAAGATAAGGCGGAAGCGATGGTGTTGGGGACGAAGTTCAGTTTCCTCGTCGCGTCGTTCACCTTGCGCTTTGTTTCTTCACTGACTCCCGCGTACCCGTTCAGTACTTTCGATACGGTCGATATCGCAACTCCGGCTTCTCTCGCCACGTCTTTGATCGTAACCATATCTCACCTTTCTGGAAATCGTTTTCCATTGCCGGCAAAAAATAATGGAATGCGCGATCGCATTTCCATGTTTGGAAAACGTTTTCCATTAACACTATAAGCGAATGCCATCTATTTGTCAACCGCGGATTTTTCCTTTACTTTTCAAGGGAAACTGTGTAAGATAGCGAAGTGGGCACGCAGGCGTGCCTTCAGAACTGCAGCTATGGCGGAATTGGCAGACGCGCTGGATTTAGGTTCCAGTGAGCCCTCTCGTGCAGGTTCAAGTCCTGTTAGCTGCACGAAAAAAGGAAGTCCTTTCGGGCTTCCTTTTTTGTTACTCATTTTATATTATTCTTCCTGCTTTTCTTCTTTCTCTCTCGTTTCAAAGACCACCAGGGCAAACAGCACCGGCACCGACAGGATCAGAGGATACATGTAACGGATGTAGACCAGAGGTCCAAAGAACAGAGTCGCCATATAGACCAGCGGATAGGAAATGACCATCCACCCGATCCGTCTTCTCTTTGCAAAAGCATAGGCCGTGATCAGCATCAGCAGCCAGAAATAAAATGCGGGACGGAATAACAGGTTCAGGACCGGCCAGTCAAAAAAGCCGTTTTCATTGATCACGGTCTCATAATAACTTCTGGCCGCCGGGAAATAGCAGGTATCTTTGATCCCGCCGTCAGGGAGCACTTCGTAAGTATGGTTATAGGTATGGATCAGGCCCTTTCCGTTCTCTGCGCCAACGCCGAACGCCTCTGCGAACATCCGGTCCGGCAGATACCAATATCCTTTGTTCAAAAACAGAAACGCATCGATGAACTCATTGGGATAGGCTTTTCCGATCTCGATCCATTCATGGGCAAAGGCCTTGGGACTTCCGCCCCAGATCTCATTCCGGTAGCCGGAATAATTCTTAACGGAATCCGCTACATAGGGATCATAACTGATGCCCTCCATCTCCAGAGGCAGTACCTTCACCAGCATCTCAACCTGCTCCCGGGTCAGCACCGGGTTCTGGTTAACAAAAACCCGCATGAATTGCATCATGGGAACGCTCTACATCTCCCTGTTGTTTCCGCGGATGACGTTAAACCCTGTGACCATGGCGCTCTGGCAGGCAAGCCCGGCCACGATGCAAAGGAGGATGAGGATCGTCGATCTTGCCTTGTTTATAAGGCGTTTTTCATAGATCAGATATCCTATGATCAAAAAGACCATGGCGTAAACGGAATTCTTCCGGAACATGATGTTCAGGATCGCCGTAAGTACAATGGCAACGTCCAGCGGGATCGATGCTTTCCGGGACCGCTCATAGAGCAGGCAGATAAACAGTAAAAAGAATGCGGCAAAAAACACATCCTTTGTCATCACCACCGCCATCAGCTCGTGCAGGGGAAGGAGCGCATAGACCGCTGTCTGGGCATAACTGAAAACGATCCTCCCGGTGATCCGGTAGATCAGGCTTACGGAATAAGCCAGGATTGCAGACACCACCAGGATCTGAAAGATGCTAAGAAGAGCCATTCCCATTTCCAGACTGCCGATCTTTAATCCGATAAGATAAAAGATCCGGATCACTTCCGTATGGATCAGAGGCTGGTAATCAAAAAACCAGATGTGGCCCTTGGAGGCTTCCAAGATCTGTCTGCCAAAATCATAGGACATGACTGCAGGATAATAGGCAAGAAACGCCGGGATCCTGCTAAGAGTGATGAGCAGAAAACTTACAAAAAAGATGCTCCGGGCTTTTGTCTTCGCCGGTTTTGTTACGCACCATTTTTCCGCCGCCAGATACAGAAGATAAACAACTGCCCCCACCGGGATCATAAGAAGTGCCGAGAATAAAAGGATCTTCCCTTTTCCCGCAAATCCCGCCGCGGTGGCTCCGCAGGTCTCCAACTGATATCCCAATATAAATGCGATGCTGATCAGAAATCCCATAACGGCTGACCAGATCGCCCTCTTTTTTTCAAACAACTTTCCCATATTCATAAAAAAGCAACCTCTCCTCCGTATTATAGCAGAAGATCATAACAAAAGCCTCCCGAATAGGTTACCCTACGGGAGGCTTTAAAAGTGAACCACTGGGGATTCGAACCCCAGACAACTTGATTAAAAGTCAAGTGCTCTACCACCTGAGCTAGTGGTCCATATGAAACTTGGCTAACCAGATTCGAACTGGTGAATGCAGGAGTCAAAGTCCTGTGCCTTACCGCTTGGCGATAGCCCATTATAAGACTCTGCATTAAGGGTGGGTAGAGGGACTCGAACCCTCGATCTCCAGAACCACAATCTGGCGCGCTAACCAACTACGCCATACCCACCATGCGAATTCATGATCGGAATCCCGCATCGGAATGCTATCCCGAATGTGCCCGAAGGGATTCGAACCCCCGACCCACGGCTTAGAAGGCCGTTGCTCTATCCAGCTGAGCTACGGACACACAATCCAAATCGTGCTTTTCAGCACAAGAGCAGGTGATGGGAATCGAACCCACGTATCCAGCTTGGAAGGCTGGTGTTCTACCATTGAACTACACCTGCACGTTTTCGTGACGCATTGCCTATTATATAACAGTGATTTTAGCATGTCAACAAAAATTTTTAGCACAGCAAATATTTGCATAACACTGGTCTTCATCCACCGTCAACACTGCATATGTGGGCTCATGGCCCTCCTGTCTCGGGTAGGAAAGACTGCCGGGATTGATGAGCATGATCTCCGGATCCGACGTGTCCACAAGCGGTCTGTGAGTGTGGCCGAAGACAGCGATCCGGTATCCTCTTGCCTTTGCTTCCCGGCGGATAAACTCCGTTCCCATGGAAACGTAATAATTGTGGCCATGGGTCACCAGGATCTTCTTATCCTCCAGCGTCAGGGAGATCTCCCGTTTTAAGTCCGCGAAGAAATCATTGTTTCCCGCCACCACCACCATGGGACAGTCCCAGAGTTCTCTGGTCCTCTGTTCCAGGGAACGCTCCTGGCCTTCGATGTCCCCGCAGTGGATCACAAGGTCCATGGGAGCCACTTTTTTCAGGATGTTTATATAGGTTTCTCCGTGACCGTGGGTATCACTGACGATCAATACTTTCATGGATCAGTTCTCTCATCTTCCTGAGGGCCTTCCCTCTGTGGCTGATGGCATTCTTTTCTTCCGGGGCCAGCTCCGCGGAGTATCTGCCTTCTTCGGGCAGGAAAGAGATGGGGTCGTAGCCGAAACCATTCGATCCCTTTTCTTCATATCCGATGCGGCCTTCCATGGTCTCTTCCGCAACAAGTTTCCGTCCGTCGGGCAGTACCGCAGCCACTGCGCACACAAATCTGGCGGTCCTTTTTTCATCGGGAACGCCCTCCAGACGCCTTAAGAGGTCCCCATTCTTTTCATGATAAGAAGTGTCATGGCCTAAATATCTTGCGGAATAGATGCCGGGTTCTCCGTTTAAGGCATCGATCACAAGACCGGAATCATCCGCCATGACAATGGCATCCTTCACAAGAGGAGCGATGCTCTCTGCTTTGATCATGGCATTCTCCCGGAAGGAAGTTCCGTTTTCTTCTATATCAATGTTGATCCCTTCCTGGGCCATGGTGGTGATCTCCGCATTCAGATCCTGAAAGATGGCGCGGATCTCCACAACCTTATTCTCATTGCCGGTGGCAAAAACGATCTTCATTACTTTAATTCCTCCAGCGCATCCCCGATAGCGGTGACAACTCCCTGG
>JAFUUM010000361.1 GCA_017477805.1 Lachnospiraceae bacterium | reverse complement strand
TTGCACTAACCTCCTTATGAGAAGTGCGGACGTTATGGCAACAAAGCCCAGCGAACTTGCTTTTTATCCCATTCCCAAGCTCTTTATCAGAAGAGTTGGCAAACACGAGATGTGGGGCGCCATCCACTCCGCGGAAATGGGCGATGGAACTTTGGAATGCAGGGATGTTCCTCATACCCTCCAGATGGTAAAATTGTTTATGGAAAGCGAAAATGAGCTCATCGGTATGTGCGAGAGCATCATGGAGAATAAGAAAGCAGGCCTTTATGACGGAGCTTACAAGGTAGTGGAAGCTGCTATGGCTCTGAAAAACCGCGGGTAGGAGGACCTATGATACTTGTTAAGAACGATCATTTTGTGTTAAATACCGACCACACATCCTATGTGTTCGGTGTAAACCCCGAGGGGATGCTGGAGCACATGCACTACGGTGCCTGCGTATCCGTCAATGAAGAAAATTACGCAGAGTCCATGCGGGCCATGCATGAAAAGGTAAGCCACGGCAAGGGCACCACCGTCAATTACAACAAAGAGACCATGACGGTGGCAGAGGATATCCTTCTGGAAGTTTCCTCCGTGGGTAAGGGGGATTTCAGAAGTCCCTCCGTACTGATCCGGTATGCGGACGGTACCTCTACCTCCGATTTCGTTTATGAATCCGCTGAGGTCCTTACCACACCCGCATTTTGCAAGGAGATGCCCTGCGCCATCGGCGACGGGACTGAGGAGCCGGAGCAGCTCCGGGTGACCTTAAAAGAGAAGGAAAAGCCCGTCAAACTGGATATTTACTACACGGTCTATGAAAAGTGCGATGTCATCACCCGCCGGATGGTCCTTCGGAATGAGGGAACGGAAGCGCTGACGGTGCTTCGGATGATGAGCCTTCAGCTGGATCTGGATGACTATGGCTATAAGTTCACCACCTTTGGCGGAAACTGGGGCCGTGAGATGCACAAAGAGGATGTGATCGTATCCCAGGGCAGCGTGGTTCATTCCACCTTATCCGGTGTTTCTTCTAACCGTGCCAATCCCTTTGTGATGCTGGCGGAAGCGGATGCCACGGAGCGGGGCGGTGAAGTATACGGCTTCAATCTTGTGTACTCCGGCAATCACTATGAAGAAGTGAATGTCAGCGGCTTTTACAAGACCAGATTTATGACCGGTATCAATGATGCGGACTTTTCCTGGGAAGTAAAGGGCGGCGACTTCTTTGAAACGCCCGAAGCGGTCATGAGCTTTTCCGCAGAGGGCTACAGAGGCCTGTCTCTGAACATGCAACACTTTGTAAAGCGCCATATTGTCAGAGGCAAGTTCAAGGATCAGCCCCGTCCCATTTTGTTGAATTCCTGGGAAGCAGCCTACTTCGATATCTCGGAGTCCAAACTGCTGTCCCTGGCCAAGAAGGCTGCAGAAGCCGGCATCGAACTTTTTGTTATGGATGACGGCTGGTTTGGCAACCGGAATGATGATAAGACTTCTCTGGGGGACTGGGATGTAAACAAAAAGAAACTCCCCGGCGGCGTGGAGAGCCTTGCGGAAAAGGTCCATGCTCTGGGCCTGGACTTCGGTATCTGGGTAGAACCCGAGATGATCAGTGAAGACAGCGATCTTTACAGAGCCCATCCCGAATATGCCATGACCGCACCGGGAAGAGAGAATTCTCCCGGAAGAAACCAGATGCTCCTGGATCTTACCAACCCCGAGGTGGTGGACTTTGTGACGACCTCCATGCGGAAGATCTTCTCCGTACCCGGCGTGAATTATGTAAAGTGGGATATGAACCGCATGTTTGCGGATGTGTATAGTAAGGTCCTTCCCGCAGAGAGACAGGGGGAGACCGCACACAGATACGTACTGGGGCTTTACAAGATCATGAAGACCCTGACGGATGAGTTCCCGGATATCTTATTCGAGGGCTGTGCTTCCGGCGGTAACCGTTTTGACCTCGGCATCCTTTCCTTTATGCCTCAGATCTGGGGTTCCGACGATACGGATGCCATGCAGCGTACGAAGATCCAGACGGGTTACAGCTACGGCTATCCCATGTCGGTGATGACCGCCCATGTGTCCGCCTGCCCCAACCATCAGACCCTTCGGACCACCCCCATCGATACCCGCTTTAACGTGGCGGCCTTCGGTGTCTTTGGTTACGAGATCAATCTTTGTGAGTGCTCCTCCGAGGAATTTAAGGCCATCAAGCAGCAGGTGAGCACCTATAAAGAGTGGCGCGACACCTTCTTCTACGGCGATTTCTACCGGG
>JAFUUM010000360.1 GCA_017477805.1 Lachnospiraceae bacterium | reverse complement strand
GTTATAGATGATCTGTACAAGGATTTGGGTGAGGATCGCACCGATCACCATACCGAATGCGCAGAACAGAGTTGTCCGGTCGTAGACCAGGCTGGAGAAGAGCACGCCGCCCATAAGAGCACCCATAAACACAAGCACAAGGTAAATAGGCAGTTTGGTCTTTTCAAAGGCCATGGCCTTTCCGGCTGCTTCCATGGGACGTTTCCGGTATGCATAGTAAGCAAGAGCCAGATAAACAATGATCTGTATGATCAGCTTCACATACGCCTGAGTCCATTTGGCATTAGCAATTCCAACTAATAACGTGATCATCGGAGAAGTCAGGCTGTGGCTCACGATGGCGGTCATACCGTACTGATCGTAAAAGGTATCGAAAAAGGAGGCCATGTAGCCGTAGATCAAAAGCCGAAGCACCACTTCAAATCCGGCAAACACGGCGGTTGCCAGACATCCCACCACAAGATGTCCCGTCATCATCACCGCAAGGGCAGTCACGTGATAGGCGGCAAGAAAACCGAGGATACTTTTCCAAAGGCCCCCAAGTCCCGCAAGCAGCATAGTGCCGGAAAAACCGCCCATGGGGATGGAGATCAGGACCGCAAGGATCATACAAAGGACCGTCGGTGCAAACCAGACCAGAAGGCCGCCGGCGTAGATCACACCAAATCGTCTTCTCGGGGAAACGGGCTGCGCCTGCAGCATATCCACCTGCACTCTGTGATACACATATCCAAATCCCTGCATAGCCAAAAGGAAGCCTGCCATCATGGCAACGAAGATACCGATCTCCGAGCTCATGGTCCGAATGCCGCTGGTCAGCAGGTTGCGGACGAGATATTCGTCATTGCCGTCGGAATATGACCGCACGTTTGCAAGCGTAATGGCCATGGCGATGGGATAGGAAAAGAGCTGCAAAATGGTGATGAGCAGTAGGGGCCAGAGCCTGCGCTTTATATTCTCTCTAAGATCAATCCAAAATGAGGGCTTTGACATCATAGCCTGCCACCTCCGTTTCACTGATAAAGATCTCTTCCAGAGTCAGGGGACGAGTTTCGCAAAATACGGTATCCACACAGCCGAATGTGTTGCGGATGTCCGTCTCCGTACCACGCAGGGTATACATGTGGAGGCTCCCTCTCACATCGTGACGAAGGATCTGCAATCCCGACTCCGCTTTCACCCGGTCCTCTTCCGTACCGTATACGCACTGGACTTTCCGGATGCTCTCTTTCATGTCATCCAGGTCCCTGGATAAGAGGATGCCGCCTTTATGGAGGATGCCGACATGATCAAATACGTCTTCCAACTCCCTTAAGTTGTGGGATGTGACAATGGGGGTAAATTCCCGTCTGTCCATCTCACCCGCAAACAGGGCCTTGATCCCCTGCCGCATCACCGGATCCAGACCGTCGAAGGTCTCATCGCAGAACAGGTACTTGGTCCCCGCACAGATCCCCGCAAGGAGCGCCGCCTGCCGTTTCATACCTTTGGAGAAGGTGTTGATCCGGCGGCTTTCATCCAGCCCGAACTTCCGCAGGAATTCAAAATAGCGCTGTTTGTCAAAATTCCGATAGATGGTGGCGTAGTAGGTTGCCATCTCCCTGCAGTTTGCATTGGGGAAGAAGTACAGGTCATCGGGGATAAAGAAGAACTTTTCCTTTGCTCCCGGATTATCTGCAACCGGTTCTCCGTCGATGGTGACCACGCCGCCGTCGGCACGGTAGATCCCAGTCATCACCCTAAGCAGTGTGCTTTTTCCGGCGCCGTTTGTGCCAAGCATGGCAAATACTTTATTCTCTTCGATCTGAAGATCGATCTGTTCCAGAACAGGAACGTGATCGAAGGTTTTCGAGATCTGTCTGCATTCAATCATGTTTCAGTGCCTCCCCCAGAGCGTTCTGCTCGATTTTCTGTTCCAGACGGATGTCCTCCACTTCCCGATACAGGGTTTCCTTATCGATGTGCAGGTTCTCCGCTTCCTGAACAATGGCTGCGATGCGCTCCGCCAGTTCCCGTCTCCTGACTGCCAGGAGACTGTCATCTCCTCCGCGAACGTAAGCCCCTCGGCCTTTTACCACGTAGATAAATCCCTGACGTTCCAGTTCCGTATAGGCTTTCTGGACCGTATTGGGATTGATGGCAAGATCCATAGCCAGGGCCCTGACGCTCATGAGCTGTTCGTCCGGTTTCAGGATCCCCTTCAGGATATAGGTCTGCAGTTTATCCACGATCTGTTCGTAGATCGGCCGGGGATCGCTGTAGTCTAATACAATCATAGGCTTTTCTCCCTCTAATACACTGTGTTGCCGGTACTTTGTTACTGTACTGTATTACCCGCTGTTCGAGGTGTACTACTATGAATAATACACATAGTACGCACCTAATGTAACACCATACAGAAGAAGATGCAAGTAGTTTTATGAATTTTCTTTCGCAGCACGGCACAAAAAAGAGCGGAAGGTCATTCCCTCCGCCCTGATCTTACTTCTCTGTATTCCGTTTACTGCGTCCCCGCTTTCAGAGGGATCATGTCCGCATAGGCACACAACTGTCTGCCATGGCCGTTCTCATACACGCTCTGGAGTCTGAAGAATTCTTCGCTTTCCGTTTCTCGCATCTCATCTTCCCGGAGTCCCGACAACTTCGGATCCCCCCGGAAGGCTTCCGCATCCCCGAGAAAATCTTCATCCCAGGTGATACCGCAGTAGTACACCGTGTCCTCTTCTCCCGGGGCCTGTTTCAGGATCCGGTCCAGGGACGATCTGCCCTGACGGATGCTGTGATAGACCACGTAGTAAATCCCCGCATCTCCGCAGTGGGAGATCATCACGTTTTCATGGGGAATGTAATAGAGGATGCCGTACTGGGAAAACTCCCCGACTTTCCGGATCTCATAGGTGTCCGCGGTTTTTGCTGCGGTATAGACAAAAACCCCCGCCTCCTGCTCTCTGCCGGTTCCCAAAAACAGCTCCGGCACATCGTCTTCATCCACATATCCGTATTGATACCGGATATCC
>JAFUUM010000027.1 GCA_017477805.1 Lachnospiraceae bacterium | reverse complement strand
TCTGGAAATATTTTTACAAAAACGACTGTGAGGCCGACATCCGACAGTCTTCCTTCGTCGCGGAGAGTCTGATGTCCTATTTGCGGATCCTTGGAGACGGACCTCATTTTTACAAGTGGCAGCGGCATTTCCAGGAGGGAGCCGGCGGTGACAAGGTTCATTTGATCCTGCGCATCAAGGCTCATCTCACAGATGAGGAGATCTTTGAACTGATCCGAAAAACCAGATAAGTGCGGCTGTTATCGTCAGCGCTCGCGAAATGAAAGCAAGCTTTCGCTTAGCTCGCTGCTTTATGGTATAATGTAACGGTGTGACGGTCGTTGGCTGAAACGACGAGGAGGCTATACTATGACATTTAATTGCGATACCTGCACTTACTATATTTACGACGAAGATGACGAAGCCTATTACTGCGACATGGATATGGACGAGGACGATGCCGTCCGGCAGATGACCCAGACCCATACCCAGTGCCCGTATTACCGCAACAACGACGAGTATGAAGTTGTAAGACATCAGATGTAGGAGGCTTTTATGGCATTTTACGAAGACAAGGTTTTTAAGACCGCTTATCTTGCGGGAGAGTTGGAGTTTGAAGATATCGACGATTACGTTGATTTCTGGAACAAACACGACGAGGATCCCCGTACCCTTCGGGAGTTTTTAGGCCTCAACGAAGAGGAAGAGGATGCCTGGATCAGCATCGGGGATGATGCGCTCCTGGAATTATTAGAGAAACAAAAGAAATGATCGGAGAGTAGTTTTTGTTATGCGTTCATCGGATATTTTGATCAAAAAAAGCGTTTTTTGCGTTTTTGATATCAACCTGCCTTTTGTGAATCTGACGGAGTTTATCTGCAACTCCGAAGAAGAGCAGGGAAAATTCATTTTTTCGCTGATCACGAAATACTATGATGATATTACCGGGAGAAAGGGTGCCTACACGGATGAAGATCCCCTGGGGGTTTTGTTATCCAAGGGCCCGGATCCCTTTGAAAGCTTTGTGACCTTTGCGGGGGATGAGATCCACCATATGATGGCGGAGAATCCCGAGATCCGCCAGGGAAGCGGGGTTTTTTTGTGGGCAGTTCTCGGAGAAGAAGAGTACATCATCTTTTTTAAACTGAACTACCAGGCAGGGTTCCTTTGCCAGGTGGGAGAAGAAGGACTTGTGAGCTGGAAAAAGAACACCAAGCTGATTCCCATGAGTTCCAAAAAGTGCAACGAATACGTGTATATCAATCTCTCGGATCAGACCGTGAGAGTGTCCGATTTTTCCTGTTATGTGGATGGTGAGAAGGTCAATTACCTGGCATCGAAGATCTGCAAATTGGAGCCCAAAAAGTCCGAAAAGCAGACCGTGGAAGCCATTGTGGACACCATCGCCGCAACCATCGAAGAAAAGTATGAGGAGAAGGCCCCCGAAAAACTGCTGGAGTCCAAAAAGATCCTTGCGGATATCGTGGAAGAAAAGGGCGTGATCTCCAATCAGGATATCCAGAATTACGTGTTTGCCGACAATACCGATGCCGCCGACCGCTACATGGAAAAAGTGGTGGAGGAGCGGCTTCCCAAGGAGTCGGTTGCGGTCAGCAACAAGATGGAAAAGAGACTTACGAAGAAACAGAAGATCATTACCGAAAGCGGCATCGAGATCCTGGTGCCCGTGGAATATCTTCGGGACACTTCCGTATTCGAGTACGTACAGGACGAGAGCGGAAAAGTCTGCATGATGATCAAGGAAGTCGGACGGATCGTCTAAGCAGTTTTTGATAACGTGAAAAACCCGCAGAGGGATTTGATAAAAGAAGGGAGATTATGAAAAATGGCTGAAGAAACAATGCAGGATCTGGCAAAAGAGCTGGAGAAATCCTACGAGAAGCTGGACAAAGGGTTCGATGTGGAACTCTGGGAAAAGTTCGATGAGATGATGAAGAACAACGAAGTCTTCACCGTTACCGTGGAAGAAGCGGTAAAGGGCGGCGTTGTGACTCATGTGGATGATGTAAGAGCATTCATTCCCGCATCTCACTTATCCGCTTCCTATGTTGAGGACTTAAACACTTTCGTGAAGAAGGAACTGGAAGTCAAGATCATCACCGCAGAACCCGAGAACCAGAAACTGGTGCTTTCCGCAAAGGAAGTTGCCAAGGCAAAACAGGCTAAGGAAAAGGCAGCAAAGATGTCTGCTCTGAAAGAGGGCAGCGTGCTGGAAGGTAAAGTTGAGAGCATCGTTGATTTCGGTGCCTTTGTTGATCTGGGCGACGGCCTTTCCGGTCTCGTTCATATTTCCCAGATCTCTCACAAGCGGATCCGCAAAGTGACCGAAGTCCTGAAAGAGGGTCAGGACGTTAAGGTCAAAGTGCTTGGCGTAAAGGATGGCAAGATCAGCCTCAGCATCAAAGCACTGCAGGAAAACAGCGGTGAGGAAGAGGGAGAAGAGCAGGTTTCCAAGGAAGAGATGGCTAAGTACACTTCCAAAGAGGGTGTTTCCACCAGTCTTGGGGATATCCTGTCCAAGCTGAACCTGTAATCCCATAAAAAACCTGTAGAGGAACAAACAGTTATGAGTCGTATTTTTGTGTTTCGAAATGATGTGGATACGGATCAGATCATTGCATCCCAGTATCTGCTTTTGCCCAACGTGGACGAAATGAAATCCCACACCTTTGAGTCCCTGGATCCGGATTTTGCCGGAGCGGTACAGCCCGGGGACATCGTTGTTGCGGGGGATAATTTCGGCTGCGGATCCTCCAGAGAGCAGGCACCTGCGGTCTTAAAAGCCCTGGGTGTCAAAGCGGTCGTGGCCGCATCTTTTGCCCGGATCTTTTTCCGTAACGCTATCAATATCGGCTTGCCGGTACTTGTCAGCGATACCATCGGAAAAGAAGTAAAGACCTGCGAAGAAGCGGATCTTGATCTGTCGGAAGGCACCATTGAGGTTGGCGGCAAGACCTATGCCTGCACCAAACTGCCTCCCTATATGCAGCAGATCTTAAATCAGGGCGGTCTTATCGCATCCCTGAACAAGGAGGACTAACTATGGGCATGACAATGGGCGAAAAGATCATAGCCGCTGCTGCGGGCGTGCCCGAAGTAAAACCCGGCGAGATCCATACGGTGAAAACGGACTACCTCATGAGCAATGACGGTACCACCCATCTCACCATTGATATGTACAACACGAAGTTAAAGCACCCCCGCATCGCGGATCCGAAGAAACTGGTCTTTATCGTGGACCACAACATTCCTGCGGAAAATCCCAAGACCGCGGCGGTGCATAAGAAAATGCGGGAATTCGCAGCGGCAAACGGCATTGATTTCTATGAGGGAAAGGGCGTTTGTCATCAGATCATGTATGAGCGCTACGTGGAACCCGGTCAGTTTATCATGGGTGCGGATTCTCACACCTGTTCCTACGGTGCCCTCGGTGCTTTCGGCACCGGCATCGGCTGTACGGATTTTCTGTATGCCATGGTAACGGGAGAAAGCTGGGTACTCGTGCCCGAGACCCTGCGGTTTGAACTGACGGGAAAACTCCGGGAGGGCGTTTATCCCCGTGATCTGATCCTGACCATTATCCGTGATATCGGCGCCAACGGTGCCAATTACAAGATCATGGAATTTGGCGGTGAAGGCCTCCATAACTTAAGCGTCAACGACCGTTTTGTGCTTTGCAATCTGGCTGTGGAAGCAGGGGCAAAGACCGGTCTTTGCGAAGTGGATGAAAAGGTAAGGTCGTTTTTGAAACTCCGGGAAGAAAAGTACGGAAAGCCCGCAGGGGGCAAGTACTTTACCAGTGATCCCGATGCGAAGTTCTTAAAGACTTACACCTATGATCTTTCCAAGATCGAGCCCGTGGTGGCAACTCCCGATTTCGTGGACACTGCCATCCCCGTTTCCGAAGTGGGAGAGGTCAAGATCGATGAAGCTTTCCTTGGTTCCTGCAATAACGGACGTATCGATGAGCTTCGGGTTGCGGCTTCCATCTTAAAGGGAAAAACGGTGCATCCCGATGTGCGGTTTTTGATCGCACCCGCATCTCAGGAAGTGTATCTTCAGGCTTTAGAGGAAGGCCTTGTGGATATTTTCCTAAAGAGCGGTGCCATGATGATGAACCCCAACTGCAGTGTCTGCTGGGGCAGCTGTCAGGGCGTCATCGGTGAAGGGGAGACTCTGATCTCCACCGGAACCCGGAATTTCAAGGGCCGTGCCGGTCATAAGGATTCCAAGGTATATCTGGGATCCGCCGCCACCGTAACGGCATCCGCCATCGCCGGGTGTATTGTTTCAGCAGGTGGAATTCATTCGAAGTTATGAGCCGGAGAGCACACCACCCTTGGGCGGAACGCCAACCGCAGCGTCGGCACTTAATGAGTAAGGGCATGTAGGGCCCTTACGAATTTAGTACCGTTACGCGAGGACAACGGCGATAGCGAATTCCGAACAAGGGTTGGTGTGTCGACGGCGTAGGTTTAGAGGAAATAGTTCATGGAAACAATTAGAGGAAAAGTCTGGAGTCTTCCGGACGATGTGGATACAGATATCATCATTCCCACGGAGTATCTGGCACTGCCTACCGTGGATGATATGAAGAAGTTTGCGTTTTCTCCCCTGCGGCCGGAGCTTGCGGGGAAGATCGAAGCAGGGGATGTGATCATCGGTGGTAAGAATTTCGGCTGCGGATCCTCCAGAGAACAGGCACCGGAGATCATTAAACATCTCGGCGTATCCTGCGTCATCGCAAAATCCTTTGCCCGTATTTTTTTTAGAAATGCTTTTAATAACGGGCTTCTGCTCATTGAGCAGCCGGATTTGCCGGATGCGGTAAAAGAGGGGGATGAGATCGAAGTCCGCATGGACGAGCATGTCATCATCGCCGGGGGAAAAGAGTTCCCCATCCAGCCCCTTCCCGAGAACCTGATGGAGATCCTTGCCGCAGGCGGTCTCGTAAAGGCAATGCAGAAAAGGAACGGACGGTGAGCGCTATGGGAAAACAGACATTGATCCAGAAGATCATCGCCCGCAACATCGGTGCCGAGGAAGTACAGCCCGGCCAGATCTGTATGGTGAAAGCGGATCGGGTGATGATCCATGATATCTTTATCCCCTTTGTGGTGGATAAATTCAAAGAGATGGGATTTACCAAGGTTTGGGATCCCGACAAGGTGGTCCTGATCTATGACCATCTGGTACCCACCAGTGCGGTGGAGGATGTTCGGCATTTTCAGATCGGAGATGCTTTTGTCAAAGAACAGGGACTGACCCATTTCCACAGAGCCGATGGCATCTGTCATCAGCTGATGCCGGAAATGAAGTACGCACAGCCCGGAAATATCGTCTTCGGTACGGATTCCCACACCACGACCTACGGATGCGTAGGATGTTTTTCCACCGGCGTAGGCTATACGGAAATGGCTTCCGTTCTTGGCACCGGTGAGATGTGGGTGAGAGTTCCCGACACCATTCAGGTGGTGATCAACGGAAAGCTTCCCGAAGGCGTATATGCCAAGGATGTGATCCTGCGTCTTCTCGGGGATCTTCGTTCCGACGGAGCGACCTATCAGGCTCTTGAATTCTCCGGCTCCACCGTGGATGAGATGAGCGTTGCATCCCGCATGACCATTGCAAACATGGGCATCGAAGCAGGTGCAAAGTGCGCGCTGTTTGCACCGGATGAAAAGACCTGTGAATACTCGGGTGTGTCCATGGATGAGGTTTCCTGGCTCCGTCCCGATGAG
>JAFUUM010000359.1 GCA_017477805.1 Lachnospiraceae bacterium | reverse complement strand
GTTTCAGTTTATATTGCTGGACGTTGACGTCATCCACCAGAACTTCACCCTCTGTGGGCTCATAGAACCTGGGGATCAGGTGGATCAGGGATGTCTTGCCGCAGCCGGTCTCACCCATGATGGCAATGGTCTCACCGGGCTTTGCGGTAAAGGAAATGTTACGAAGTACCGGCAGGTTGCCGTCTTCGTACTGGAAACTCACGTTTCTGAACTCCACTTTTCCTTCCAGTCTTGCAGGAAGATCGATGGCATCCGGTCTGTCCACAATGTCGGCCTTGGAATAATAGATGTCCATGACCTTGGCGGAAGCAGCGGAGAAACGCTGGAATTCGTTCATGATATTACCCAGCTGGCGCATGGGGTTCGCAATGGCCCAGGTCAGACCGTTGAAAGCCACAAACTGGCCCATGGTCATCTGATCAGCGATAAGGAACAGACCACCCACCAGCAGCAGGATCAGCGGGAGCAGGTTTGCGAAGGACTCCACATATGGATAGAACTTCAGCCAGGTATAGGCTGTTTTCATATTGGTATCCCGATAGTCGGAATTGCACTCATCAAACTGGGCGATCTCGTAATCTTCTCTGGCAAAGGCCTTTACCACACGGTTACCGGAGATGTTCTCCTGGGCGATGGTGTTCATGTTCGCCAGCTTCTCACGAAGAAGTCTGTGCATGGGCGCAACCCTGTTTTTAAACATCACGATGATCCCAAGAAGGAAGGGTGCCACGGCGATCAGGCAGAGTGCCAGTTTCCAGTCCATCATGAAAAAGTAAATGGACGTTGCCGTCACCAGAGAAACCGCCTCCACGATCATACGGATGACCCAGGCGATCATATGACGGACCGCATCCAGGTCACCGGTCACTCTCGTCATCAGGTCGCCGGTACGATAGGTATTATAGAATTTCATATCCTGACGCTGGATCTTGTCATAGAGGATATTTCTGACTCGGAACAGCATCTTCTGGGATACGTATTCATAGGTCAGGCAGTCCGCATAGACCACAACGACACGGATCATTGTCAGTCCCACCATGGCGATGAGCAGCTTGAAAAACAGATCCCTGTGAAGGGTAAGATTCTCCGCTGCCTGATCCCCTGTCAGGAAAAGGTCCACGATCTGCTGCGAAAAATAAGGAACCGTCAATTGCATCACATTGTACAGAACGGTCCCCAAAATACCCAAAATATACAGGGCCTGATACCCCTTCATGTTCATCCACAACCAGGCGATCTTTCCGGGCCTTGCCTCTGCATTCTCCGCTTCCCTTCGGAGACGCATCTCGATTTCCTGCTCTCTTTGGCCTCTCATGCCACTCCTCCCTGTTTTCGCACGGCTTCCAGCCGTAGTTACAACCATTTATTGTGTAAAATTTAACTGTCCTTTCATTATATGCAGACAATAGCGATATTCAAGACATATTCGGCACTTTATTCTTTTTTAAGAATCTGCTCTGCACCTGCATTTTCAGGCAAAAAGATCGGGGTACAAATACCGTTTCCGGTACCCGTTCCCCGATCTTTGTTTTTTGATCCAAATGCCTGTCAGTCTTTACTGGAACAGAACGTTTTTGCCCTTCTGGGCAACTGCGATATAAGTCTTTCCGGGATTTAACTGGATTTCGTTGCCATAGTCATCAAAATATCTTGTGACCTCGTAATCACTGTTCTTGATCCAGTGAATGTGGATGCACTTGCCCTTTGTGAAATAATATCCGTCTTCCGTGTTATCCAGCATCTGGAAATACAGATAAGAACCGGTGGGAGAAAGGTATGTCCACTTGGTGTTCTGGACGATCACATTGGTAAAGGTAAGCTGCTGCCCGTTCAACCCGTCCTTCTGTGCCACTCCGTGGAGGGTCTTATAATATACCCCTTCCGCTGCGTTATAGGTCAGGGCACTCTTGGTGTAACTGAACACCTGGGAAAGATCGATGACATTGGCGGTCTTTGCCTCGGGATACTGGGAAAGATCGTTGACTCCCGCAGCAAAACTGAAATGTCTGGGATTGTAATAGCCGTTTCTCAGGCCCAACTGGTAGCCCAGGGACTTGGATGCGGAAATGATGCCCTCTGCGGAAATATAAGCATTGTGGGGGGCTTTCCGGTCGGAGGTACGATAGAACTTTCCTGCACCGGGTGCGGCTCCGCCGGTTCCGTATTCATAGGTACCGGAGAGGTTGTTCATGTCTTCACCGTCCACCACGCCGTGCATGTTGAACACACCGCCGAAGTGGATCAGGATGGGATCCCACTCCTTGGCTGCATAGAGGTAATACAGTCTGCAGCTTCGGATGTTTCCGATCTTGGTCATGTCTTTCCAGTTCTGGATGATGGCCATCTGTCTGGAGATATTGCCCTCTTCCATGATCTCATACAGAACTTCGGCACGGCTGATACCAAAGGAAGGCTGTGCCGTTTTATCCGTAGGCATCATGACGGCGATGGGTCTCTGATTGGCAAGAACAGGATCCACGGGAAGTCCCGTATAAACGCTTAAAGGATTGGTCTCCGTGTACACTCCCGTCAGGATCTTGTTGCCGTTGGTCACGGTGGTAATGGCTCCGTCATAGAAACCAAGGAATTTGGAATAGTAGTTTGCAAGGGAGTAACTGTATTTTCCCACGGGCGGCTGTGCGGCCGCGCCAAGGGACTGATAGACGGAGGAAGCTTTCATCTCTGCCAGCACCTGGGCATCCAGCTGCGCTGCGTAAGCATTGACATCAAAGGCTTCGTTTCCTCTTCTGCCCTCGTTCATGCCGTTTTCCACGAAATGACGAAGAAGTTCCGCCGGGTTATTTCCGAGGATCGCCGCCACATCGGGGTTATGAGCCGCATAATACGTGGCATCGAATACTCGTGAATAATCTCTTCCGTTGTAAGTTGTTGCGGTAACGGTTGCCACAGGCTTATTCAGCAGGTAGGGATTATCCAGTGCCATATTCAGAATATTGTAAAATTCGTCTGCTCCGAGGCCGTTTGCGGCTCTGGTGTTCAGATACTGTGCGGCATAAGCAGCCAGCACATGGTAATCCATTACATATCCGTTATCCAGCAGCTGCTCGAGATTGCGATATACGTTTTTCACGATTTCGATGGTCAGTTCATTGGTCCCAAGATGGGCATCATCCGCAAATGACCAGTAATAGAGTTCGATCTGGGTCAGATATGCCGCATTCCAGGTTTTGTCCGCAGTTCCCAGTTTTCCCTGCATTTCCGCCACAGTGGTAAACCGGGGATTCAGGACAGCCGCCTCTGCTTTTGTCCCGGTGGCAGGCATCGCAATGACCATCTCCAGGACCATCAGTAACGCCAATACTGCTGCCACAAGTCTGTTTTTTCCGTTGTTTCGTTCTTTCATCATTTCCGTAAAGTACTCCGTATTTCTTTATAATTTGAACAAGGTTCCGATAATGCCTCTTCCAAGGCTTGCACCGAGATTGCCGCCCAGGGTCTTTCCGAATTTGCCGAAGGTTCCGCCAACGGTCTTTCCGACCTCTCTTCCCACGGTTCCTGCTACGGAATTGCCTACAGATTTGGCCGCCTGCTTGGTGGCTCTCTTCTTGGCGGCTTCTTCCCGCTCTTTGGCTTTTGCAACTTTCTCGGCTTCTTTTTCTGCCGCTTTGGCTTCCTTTTCCGCCTGCTTGGCTGCCGCAGCTTCTTCCTCAGCCTTCTTTCTGGCCTCCGCTGCCTCTAAGCCTCTTCTTTCCAGGAACTCGTAGGCAGAGTCCGGATCCACTGCGTTTGCGTACTTGGTATAAGCCATGCTGGCTTTGATGCTCTGTTCCCGCTCGCTGTCGGAAATGCTGCCCATGCGGCTCTGAGGGGGCAGGATGGATACTCTTCTGGCCATGCCGGGAGTTCCGTCTTCCTGCAGGAAGGAAACGATTGCTTCGCCGGTTCCCAGGTTCATAATGGCATCGGCAGTATCAAAGGCCGGGTTCTCTCTAAAAGACATGGCCGCTGCTTTGACTGCCTTCTGATCTGCAGGCGTATATGCATGGAGTGCATGCTCGATCTTGTTTCCAAGCTGTGCCAGTACGCCGTCGGGGATGTCCCGGGGATTCTGGGTGACAAAATAAACACCAACACCCTTGGAACGCACCAGCTTTACTACCTGTTCCACCTTCTCTAAAAGGGGCTTCGGAGTATCCTTGAACAGAAGGTGGGCTTCATCAAAGAAGAACACCATCTTGGGTTTTTCCAGATCGCCAACTTCGGGCAGTGTCTCAAACAATTCGGAAAGCATCCACAGAAGGAATGTGGAATACAGGGTTCCGTTGTTGATCAGGCTTTCGGAATCCAGGATATTGATCATACCCTTTCCGCCTTCGCCGACGCTGAACCAGTCCAGGATATTCAGGGCAGGTTCCCCAAAGAACTTATCTCCGCCTGCGATCTCGAGACTTACCAGGGATCTCATGATGGCCGCCACGGAAACGGGGCTGATGTTGCCGTAGTCGGCTGCAAAATCCTTATTGTTCTCGGAAACATAATTCAGCATGGCCTTTAAGTCTTTGGTATCGATGAGCAGAAGGCCGTTATCGTCCGCGATCTTAAAGGTAACCGACAGGATATCTCTCTGAAGATCGTTCAGCCCCAGGATACGGGCCAAAAGCAGCGGTCCCATTTCGGAGATGGTGGTCCGAAGGGGAACGCCCTTTTCTCCGTAGATATCCCAGATCGTAGAGGGATAAGACTGATAAGAGAAACCCGCTTCGGAAAGTCCAAAGCGTTCAATACGCTTCTGCATATCCTCCGAATCCGTTCCGGCGGCGATCATTCCCGCAAGGTCGCCCTTAACATCCGCCAAAAACACAGGAACTCCCATGTTGCTGAAAGATTCCGCAAGGACCTTTAAGGTGATGGTCTTACCGGTTCCCGTTGCACCTGCAATGAGACCGTGACGATTGGCTTTTCCCGGCAGAAGGTATACTTTCTCGCCGTTATCCTTGTCTGCCGCAACCCATACTTTTCCGTTTTCCAACATAGCTGCTTACCCCCGTTTTCTATATTTTTGCTCTCTTATTATATTATTCGCACCCTAAAACGGCAAACTCCAAACCTGCGCTTGTGTGGATGATATCCTCTACATATACCTGCTTTTCCGGATACCGTTCCCTGCAGAAGTCTTCAAAATACTCGTATTCATCCCCGGACACCTTCAGGAAGACCGCTTTTACATCCGGATCCGTAAAAAAGCAGTTGTCGGGATCCTCTATCCCAAGCCTGTCATACTTCTTATCGTACCAGGGACTCTCCGCCATCCAGCTTCCGAGAAACAGCCAGTTATCCGTTTCATCCACTCTTCCAACCAGTGCATTTTCCGTATAGTACTCAAATGAATGGACATCCAGCAGGAAGACCTGATGGGGATGTTCCGCAAAATATCCTCTGACTTCCGCAAAGATCTTTCCGTTCTCACACTTGGATCTTGCGTCGTATCCGGCCGCAGCGGCCTTCGGAAATCCGAAACGGACCGTGAGGGCCATGACCATGGCGGCGGCCAATATCCCCATGACCGCAGAGGCTTTTCTGCCGGCTTTCTTCTGCACTTTCAGCAGGATAACAAGTAGACAGGCCAGTTCCGCAGCGTAAACTCCATGGGATACTCTGACCGGAAGCCTTTCCATGTAGATCAGATAGGACCAGATCACGGTCCTTGCCATCACCAAAACGGCTAACTCTTTCAGTTCTCCCCATCTTCGAAGACCCATGATCCACAAAGTTACAAACAGATATAACGCGTAGACCAGTATATTGAGCGGACGGTCCATGTAAGAGATCATATGCCGATCCCAAAAGGCTCTGATAAACTCCCCAAAAGACAGGGACCGATAGTTCGCTTTTGCCGTGGCTGCCACATCTGCCATGGAAGATGCATTGATCCATGGCTGCAGTTCGACAAGATAATGGGAGGAGGCTGCGGTATATGCCGCAGGACCTATATCGTAACGATCATACAGTTCCCTGTAGGTATCATAATCGGGATAATGATAATAATCGGTCACCATCTCCTCTGCGTTTTTATAATCCCGGAACTCCTTCCACTCACCGGTTCCGTAAACCGCAAGATCCTGCAGATAAACAGCCACCAATAATCCGCAGCCCACGAAAGAAGTGATCAGGATCCTTTTTCGGGCACTTTTCCGGGCCTCACTGTCTGCGGGATCTTTTGAAAAGAACAATCCTCCCACTCCCAGCACTGCCAGGATCGGTGTCAGCATCAGAAAAGCTTTCAACCTGATGGATATGGACCAAAACGTCATCAGCCAGAAAAGGATACTCCACAGCCGGTGTGTTTTCTTATTCTCTGCAGACAGGATGGAAACCCCGTAGGCAAAAACCGCGCCTGCCCCAAGAAATGCCGTTGTAAACGTAAACTGCAATTCCGCAACATGGTAAAAGAAGAAACCATAGGCTCCCAGCCCAAAGGCTGCCAATGACAGGAGCCGGAGGAGGGGCTTTTCAACAAGAGACAGGATCCCGCCGGATATCACAGCCATTACCGCAGCTATGGCGGCCAGCTGATATAACCCGTACCAGGGCAAATCTGGCGCCAACTTATACAACGACGAGAGGATGATACCCGCCGGCAGTCCGATATAGTACATTTTTGCCTCAGGATCGCCCGTCATTTCCCCGGATGCGATCCACTTTAAAAACAGATCATCATTGGTCTCGTATATGACCGGTGAGATCCGGGTAAAATACAGGAGCAATCCGACAGCCAACAGGATCGCCGTTGCCGGGACCGCCCATTCAAATCTTTTCCGCATTTCCATTTTCCTTTATCAAACATCTTCTTTGATCCGGTATATGTAGATGTAATAATAACTCTCTTCCGTTTCAAAGGGATGATCCACGTTCAACAACTCCAGACCGATCTCCTCTGCGTTGAGGATATAAGCCGCCGACAGGATATACTTACCGCCCATTTCTTCAAAGGCCTGTTTGTCAAACTGATAATCTGAGAAGAAGAAACCGTGTTTTTCTACCGTATAATATCCGGGTATTTCCGCAGAAAACAGATAGCAACGGTTTCCCCACTCATCAAAATACTGGGTCAGATACTCACTCCGGTCCAGTTCCGGCGCGATGATCCGGCGAAAGGCGTGCTTATAATCCAACGAATAATTATTGGAATATCCGTCCAGGGTATAGAAGCCGTGATATAACGAAGCCACAGGATCGATGCCGAGAGAAGCTACCCGAAACCGGGACAGATCTCCGTCACCGAGGGAATCCAGGTATGCGATCACCTGCTCCATGACCCCGATCCCGTAATAATCCGCGTAGGTAATGGTGTGATAATCGGACTTAACCAGTTTCATCACATTGGGTTTTACTTCGCTGTGATAAAGGATCAGTGCTCCACCGGCAACTGCATATAATACCAGTACCCCCCGTAAGATAAGGGCTTTCTTTCCTTTTGCCGCTGTCCATATTTCCCCTATGGCTGCACCCAGGCCGATATACCAGGCACAAGGGACCATCCACATGATCCGGTTTGCCTGAAAAGAGCCAAGGGCACCCATGGTATTTCGAATGGAAACCACAAAGGAGCTGCACCACAGAGCGGTAAATACGGAGGAAAACAGCGCGAACAGAATGCAGCCTTTTATGATCCTCCGATCTCTGACGGAACTTTCCTTTTTCTCTCCACCCTTTCGGCCGGAAGTGAATGTACAAAGACATCCGAATACGATCAGAAGGAGCCAGATCACATGATCGTCTCCGCTGTGTTCCCGGTTATATAAAAAACTCTCCAGAAAATAAGGGAAAAAGGAACCGATCCCGTATGTATACTCGGTCTTATGGGAGACCCATGCGGCATTTCCGAGAAGGATCTCTCCCAGCAGTCTGTAATTTGTGAGAAGATACACGGTAAGCATCAGGACCGCTGCAGCCAAAAGCGGTCTTCCGCTTCTTTTCCGCATCAGGTCAACGATCCCCCAGATGCACACAAAAGCAAGCACTGCGTATCCCACCAAAACGAGGGATGAGTTCAACGCATAGACCAAAACATACAGATAGGAGAGTGCTTTTTTGTATCCGCCTGCTCCATCTTTCAGCAGCAGACAAACATACAGCAACAAGGGCAGCCCGTACTGGGAAAGTCCGTAAACCGGCAAAAATGGCAGATAGGCATAGCACAATCCCGTAAAGATTGCTGCGATCCGGTTGTCCGTCAATCGGAAGACGCAGCCGTACATCCCAATATAACCGATGATGCTTCCCATGAGCTGCATCACCACCAACGCTGCCATTGGCGGAAGAACGCAAAACAATAATACAGCTCCCGGTGCCGGCGGAGTCAGGGCGGTTTTGTCCATTCCTCCCATGAATTCCGGATAGATGTTCCCATCAAACAAATGCTTGGCACCCAGGATATAGGTGAGCAGTTCACCATCCAGTTCATCGTGATAATTAAAGATGGATCCTTCTCTTAAGATCACATAAGGGATCGCCATGATCAAAACGCCGATCACGCCCAGTGAAAAAAGGATGACATCTTTTTTTTTCAGATCTTGATCTAAGGATTTCATTACACCTCACAAGGGTTGTCTTTTTTCGGATCAATACCGTAGAGAGCAAAGTCAAAAGCGAGAGGATCTCTGCCACCCGCCAGTACCACGGTTCCCTGTAGTTCACCGTGATCCCGCCGGAATACCCAGCAGGGATGTTCACCTTTACCATGGCCAATTCTCCCTTTTCGGTGGTGATCTTTTGCCCCGCATGATCCTCTGTCTCATACCCGGGGTACCAGATCCGGGGGATCAGCAGATAGGCTTCCTCCCCGCGATTATCAACTTCCACATCCATCTTCAGACCGTTTTCGGATATCTGCTGCCAGACCAGGGTCCCGGCAGATGATATGATCTCCTGATGAAACCGGAGATGTTCCGGGCTGCTGCCCTCCGGCATGTACTCGTAGCCCCATTTATATTCCCGGATATTCAGCGCCTGTTCACTCCGGGCCTGCAGCATAAATCCGGACAGGAACATGACCGCCTGAAATACCGTCATAATAAGTACAGCCACCGTCAGACGAAAACCTGCTGTCTGTACCCTTTGATCCACCGAACGGAAAGATGACGCCACGATCTCGATGAATACCGCCATCAAAATGATCCATGCTGCTTCCAGATAACGGAAGCCGAACTGGACCATAGACCAGATCCGGTAGATCCCGGGAAAATGTCCGCAGATCCACCAGGAGGGAAACAGTTCCGATGCCGCAAAAAGAGATAGTGCTGCCAGGATCAGCTCCTTTTTCACGATCTCCGTCCTGTCTCCGAATAAACCGGAGCGGAGCATGATAAGGGCCGCCAGCAGTGGCAGTAACATGGCAAGACCGATCCCCTGGTTCATTTCTCCCGTCATGCCGTTCCGGATCGCTTCCCCCACAGGATTGCAATTCAGGGAAAACAGTTGGGGAAGAGCGACTCTGACCCCGGTTACCATCTGATCACCGGATCCCTGACCCCAAATATCCAGATTCAGATAAAGATCCAAAAAAGGCACAAGAAAACCGGCACAGAGCAGAAGCGTAAAAAGGACCGCTTTACCAAGTCCCGCAAGGACCTGCTTCTTCAGCACCTTCTTGAAAAACAGGAACAAAAACAGGATCCCGAACTCAGCCAGCAGCAAAGTGGAGATCACATGGCTGAGGATCACTCCGCTCATGCCGCATCCCAGCCACAACCAGCCTTTAGATCCCCTGTCCCCGTTTCCGTCAAAGACCGCATACAGTCCATAGAGGATCATGGGCAAAAACGCCAGGGCGGTAAACTCACCCAAGGCACCTCTGGTATATACATCACTCAATCGGAAGATCCCAAGCAGATAGACTGCTGACAATACGGACCAGACAGGGATTCCCCACTTCTTTGCCCTGCACCCGAGCACTTCGCAGATTCCCCGAAAACACCGCTTTCCGATAATGAAAGTCGCTATCGTGACCGCGACGATATAGGCTTTATAAGCATTTCGAAGTTTTATCCCAAACAGATACAAGAGCGCAAAAGGATACAGAAAGACATCTCCATAATATACGCCCAAAGCGTATCCGTGGCCCCAGAGGACCCCGGGCATGACCCGTACCGGAAACTGTCCGTTGAGGATCCCGTCAGCGATCCCCCGGATCCGCATCATATGAAAGCCGGAATCCTGGCCTCCGTTTGTCAGGAGCAGACCTGTAAAAAGCGGAACAAGTGCAGCAACGAGTACGATCCCGTCGAAAATGATCTCTGATCCCCGCTCCTCCTGCAAGGCTGTTATTTTTTCTCTTCCGTATGCCAGGATAAAAAGGAAAAGATCCAGCACAGCAAATAATACCAGGCTGCAGATCAAATGATAGGAAAACGTCCGATAGGGCAGGTAACGGACCGTGAAATCCCGGATCTCTACCCGTTCCCCTTCTCCCGCTTCCGTATGGATCCTGACCTTTAGATCTTTGTCATGGACGTAGAACAACTCATCCAGATGCTGATATCCCTCAGAGAAACTGATCTCTTCCGCATCCACGGCATATCGGTTTTCCGGGCACTCCGTTTTCAGGGTGCTGACAACATCCGACTCCTCTTTTGCCGGGGTTACCGTCACATCTCCCTCCATGCGGAAGATCCCCCTGGGGAGGACCTCTTCGAACTCACAGAGTGAGGTGTGATATTCGGTATTCAGATCACGGTATCCCGTAAATATCAGAAAAAAAAGCTCTGCCGCCATCAGCAGGCAGAGCCCGGTTTTTTTATACCGCTGCAGGATCAAATGCTTCCACCTCCGCAAGTGCCGGGATAGAGGGTCCCGCTCCATACCTGGTTACCGCAAGAGCACTTGCTTTCGCGGCTCTCTTCAGGTTTTCTTTTGCAGAGAGCCCCTGACAGATGCCCGCTACAAAATAGCCGGTGAAGGTGTCTCCTGCTCCCGTAGTATCTACAGCCTCCACCCGGTAGGCCTTCTGCCAGATGGGGTCTGCTCCGTTCCTGTAATAGGAACCCGCTTTTCCCATTGTGAGGATGATCTCCATATCCGGATACATCATCTGTGTGGTCTGGGTCATATTCAGCGGATCGGAATCTCCGCTGATCTGTTCCCCTTCCACCTCATTCATAAACAAGGTGGAAACCAGATTCACATCGATCTGTTCTTCGATCACCTTATCATAGGGGGAAGGATTCAGCACAATGTGGATCCCTCTGTCTGCTGCCTTCTCTATAATGTATGCCAGACAGCTGATCTCATTTTGCAGAACGATGATATCTTCATCATCGAAATCATTCAGTACTGCATCCACGTATTCTTCCGTGATCTTCTGATTGGCTCCCCCAAAGAGCATGATGGCATTATTCCCTTCATCATCCACCTGGATGATGGTGTGGCCGCTGGGGCCGGGAACCCGCCTGATATACTGGGTCTTCACTCCCGCATCCCGAAGGGCATCAATGAGGATCTGACCGTCTTCTCCCACACAGCCTGCATGATATACGGTAACTCCGGCTTTTGCCATGGCAATGGACTGATTCAATCCCTTTCCGCCGCAATAGAGCTGAAGTTCTCCCGCCGGTTCCGTTTCCCCCTGCCGGACAATATGCTGGACCCGGTACACATAGTCGATGTTAAGTGATCCGAAATTCAATACTTTCATGATTCCCCCTTACGGCATCTGCCGACCATCACTCTTCGCTGTTTTCCGGTCCCTGTTTCTCTGTTATGACACGGATATGACTTTGGAACTCCGTTCTGCGCTTTTCACCCCGACGGCATCTGAACACCTTTCCGTCTTCCAGTGAAACGATATTTCTGCCTTCTTCAATAGCCCTCTCCAGTTCCACCACCAGCATCCGGTATCCGTCTTCTTCCAATGGGATCACGTAATCGTGGTTGGTGTGTTCGGTGGACAACACCACGGAACGATTCATCTTATCGTACCTGATCCCATGAAAAGAACAGATCTCCGTGATCTCATTATCCAGCGGATCCACGCAGGTTATCCTCAGAAACATCTTCATTTACCCCCTTATCCTCACGTTTTACCAGTGCTTATACGGACAGTGATTTCGAACCCCTGCTGCCCGGATCTCCACGTAGCACCCGCAGGCGCTGCATGTAGCATTCGAAAGCCGTTCACAGGCTTTGCACAAAGAAAGCCTTCTCTCGTATTCCTCATCCCTTACCTTTTCTCCGGGTTTCATGGCCTTTAAAAGTCTTTGGATATCCCTTTCATAGGCCTCCGGATCGATCTCCTGCAAAAGGCATTTCAGGCAGGGTTTTCTTTCTGCTCTTTGTTCCTCACTCATATCTTAATCGCTGATATCGTTATCCAGTGCAATATATACCGCGTAATCCGGATACATACTCCGAAGGTTCTCCTGGATCTCCTGATGGAGTGCGTTCCGGTCCTTTTCCATAAAATCGATCACCAGGTCAAACCGGATCTCCTTCCGTTCTTCATCGAAGAAGAACCCGTGGATCTGCAGAACATGTTCATAGTTCATCACATACTGACGGATATCCGCCAGAAGCTTTTCCGCCGGGGTTCCCTGTCCGCTGTTACAGTAGATACCGATGCCGGTGATCATCACCTGATATTCCATGAAGATCTTTTCGCTGATCTGCCGCTCCAGCTTATCCAGATCATTCATGCTCATATCGCAGGGAACTTCGATATGCACCGATCCGGTGAACATATTGGGACCGTAATTGTGTAATACAAGATCATAGGCTCCGGACACTTCCGGGAACTCCATGATGCTTTCCTTGATACCCTTTGTCAGTTCGGAATCCACACGTTCTCCCAAAATATGGGAAATGGTATCCTGCAGCATTTCAAAGCCCGCTTTGATGATGACAAGGGAAATGATCGCTGCCAAGTATGCTTCCAGGCTTACCTGACAAAAGATATAGATCATGGCGGCCACGAAGGTGGTGGCAGTGATCACCGCATCCAGTCTGGCATCCTCACCGGATGCAACAAGGGAGTCGGAATGGACCTTTTTCCCCACGCCTTTTACATAGGTTCCGAGGACGATCTTTACAACGGTTGCCACTACAATGATGACCAGAGCTGCAACACTGTAATCCGGCGTTTCCGGATGGATGATCTTCTTTACCGATTCGATCAGTGCGGTAACACCTGCATAGAGGATGATCACGGCAATGATCATAGCGCTGAGATATTCTACTCTGCCGTGGCCCATGGGATGCTTTTTATCGGGAGCCTTCCCGGCGATCCTGGTGCCTACAATGGTGATGGCTGAAGACAGCGCATCGCTTAAGTTGTTGACTGCGTCCATGGTAATGGCCACGGAATGGGAAACAATGCCGATAAAAGCCTTAAAACCTGCCAGCAGTACATTTGCGATGATGCCGATGATACTGGTCTGAATGATCTTTTTATTTCTGTCCATGTCTTCTCCTGCCTAGAGGATCTCGTACATTTCCTTGGCTTCTTCCTTCCGGATCACTTCGGAAACATCCAGGACCCGTACCCTCATTTCCTTATTACCGAAGCCGATAACGATCTCATCTCCGGTCTTTACTTCTGCAGATGCTTTTGCGACCCGTCCGTTGATCTGGACTCTGCCGGCATCACAGGCTTCATTGGCCACGCTGCGGCGCTTGATCAGGCGGGACACTTTCAAATACTTATCAAGTCTCATGATTTTCTCCCCGGGAATGATCCCATTCCCTATCTTTTTCATTTTACCCCATTTAAAACGATCAGTAAATCGTAAGCTCTTCCCTATAATCACGGATTGTATGCTATGATGTGATGGTAACAGACAACGCTATTTTCCTATCGGAGGAAATTCCCATGAAGAAACATCTTCTGATCGCTCTGGCCTGCATCCTGTCCGGTCTTTTCTTTTTCGGCATTCCGGACACCAATGCCTACGCGGCCACACCGGAAACCCTGTCCAATTTTGACCATATCTATTACGCCGACAATAACCCGGACCTGCTGGCGGCTTTCGGCTATGATAAAACATTACTCTATAACCACTATGTCGCCGCAGGAAAGGCAGAAGGACGTGCAGCCCGTTTCCAAATGCAGCGGACTTCCGTCTTCGATGACCTCTATTCCTATTACATCTACGACTTCAATACCAGGGGCTATCGTAAGGTAGAACAACTACGCTCCGGTTACTATTTCGACGCCGCAAGATATGCCGCCGATAACCCGGATGTGGCTGCCATCCTCGGAAACGATCCTGCAGTCCTCTATGCCCACTATGTCAATTACGGCTGTGCAGAAGGACGCAAAGCTTACGGCACCTCGAATGAGATCAATGCAAAACTCCTGGTCTTTGATGTCATCGATGAGATCATCACGCCGGGTATGACAGACAGGGATAAAATACTGGCTGTTCACGACTATATCGTCAACAACACCTATTACGATGTGGTGAATTACTATGCGGGGACCGTACCAAATGTCTCCTACTCCATTGAAGGCGTTATGATCAAACATCGGGCAGTCTGTGACGGCTATTCCAAAACTTTTGAATTCTTTATGGATGCACTGGGGATCGAAAGTGAACGCATCACCGGAACTGCAAACGGCGGAAGTCATGCCTGGAACCGCGTAAAAGTGGATGGTATCTGGTATTACATCGATGTGACCTGGGACGATCCCACACAGGGAGCTGCTTATCCCAATTATAATCACCTGCGGCACAAATACTTCATGATCAGTCTGGAAGAAATGTCCAGAGATCACTCCACATCTCAGGATCTGAGCAATTAAGAAATCGAAAACCTCATAAACGGAACATAAAAATCGCCCGGAGACCTCTCTCCGGGCGATCCTTTTGTATTCAATTATTTTTTCTTGTTAACAAGATCCTTCAGAGCCTTACCGGGTTTGAACTTAGGTGCCTTGGAAGCAGCGATCTTCATGGTCTTGCCGGTCTGAGGGTTTCTGCCTTCTCTTGCAGCTCTCTTAGCAACTTCGAAAGTACCGAAGCCAACTAACTGAACCTTTCCGCCCTTTTTCAGTTCTGCGGATACAGCGTCGGTGAAAGCCTTAACAGCCTTCTCGGAATCTTTCTTGGTGAGACCTGTTTTCTTAGCGATTTCTTCAACTAATTCTGTCTTGTTCATGTCATTCCTCCTGATTCTACACTTGTTTTTGAAGGGGAACCCCCCCACTTCTTTATATATAGTTGCTCAGAAGTTGTTTGTCAATATTTTTTGCCCATTTTTCAAGGCTTCGGGGGATATTTTTTTCAAAAAAACCTATTCCGTGGCGATCAGATCCGGAAATGAGTATACAATATCCTCTTTCTCCCCATCGATCTGGACCGTATAGGACCTGGTGGTATATCCGCTCTTGCGGATAGTGATCACATGAGTACCCTCTTTTTTCGCATATCTGCAGGGTACCATTCCCACAAAATTCCCGTCGAAATACGCTTCCGCTCCGTTGGGTGCCGAGATGACCACATAATAGACACCGGTTGTGCTGGCCGCAGCGGCCATATCCTCTTCCGACATTTCCGCATCGTCGGTCTCTCCGCCTTCCGTCACGGTGGTTATGGTGGTTGTCCCGCTCTCTCCCCAGGGATCTCCGCCGCTCACATCTCCATCATCCACGGCGGGACCTGCCGTCGTCAATGAGGGATCCTGTGTGGTACCATCGCCCTGGTCCCCCGTAGTGATCTCCTGCAGGGTCACATCGATCCCTGCCGTGGGAGAACCCACACGAAGATACTGTGTTAACGTCTCATAGCCCTCCGCCCTGGCGATCAGCTGATGGATCCCATACTCCATGCGGATGGGTCTGGAGGCATCCGCCTTCGTCCCATCGATATAAAGTGTGGCAGTTGAGGGGGTCAGGGTAAATACCACTTCTCCCGATGCAGCCTGTTCTTCCTTCATGCTTCCGATATCCAGCGTTACTTCCTGACCTCTGTCCACGGAAATACTGTAAGTTCCGCTGATACCCTTATGGCTGATGAGCACCGTGCTCTTTCCTTCTGGAACCGTGAGCAGCATGTTTTCACTGATCTTCTGGATCAGTTTTTCTCCTACCTCGATCCAGCCGCCGTAGAAGTACTCATCTCCGGTAAGCCGGAGATATCCGTGACCTCTTGTAACGGAAATGCTGTACACTTCATTGTCCACGCCGTAAATGTTCAGAGAGTCGATGGATGCGATATCCATCAATTCCTTCTCTTCTTCTCCGGACAAGACGCAGAGTCCTCCGGCGAGCTTATAGGAATCCTTGCCCACCGTCATCATCCCGGTCTTTTCCTTGATCTGGAAATTACCGGAATTTTCGATCACCCAGGCTGTCGGTGAGATCTGAAGGGTATTTAACCGTCTTCTGGGTTTATAAAAGGTCAGATCTACAATAACCCCGGGCTTTAATCCGTCGGCAGTCACCGCCACTCCGTACTTATCATAAAAATACGTGGATCCCGTGATCCCCAATGTATATCGTTTATCATTCTGAAGACTCTGAAAACTCAGGGTCTGTTCCTTTTTATCATACTTTATGAAAACTGCCCGGTCGGCAGAATCATAGATCCCCGGCTGGTCCGGTACAAAGCCGGTATCATAAGTATCTCCTCCGCCTCCGGAGCTGCCCCAGGGCAGAGTACAGCCGGAAAGAGAGCATACTGCCAGCATGGCGCACAGGAACAGAAAAAGAGCCATCAACTTATGCAGTTTCATGCAGGGTTTTGTTCTCATGACAAAAAGCTCTCCAAATGACTTGTCAGATATTCCCTTGTATTTCTTGCCGGGTCTTCCAATACGGACTCAAGCATACGATCCAGGATCTTTCCCATGGCAGGGCCCGGTTTCACACCCAGCTCGATCAGCTCTTTTCCGTTGAGTGCCAGTTCCTCTTTGGTGACACACTGTCCCTGATCCAAGACGGAATGATACAGTTCTTCCAGCCTGTTGATCCTGGAGAGTTTCTCATCCCTCCACAGATCGCTCTGGGCCATAACATCCGCACGATTCACTTCAAAGATATCGGGAAAGGCGTCCTTTCCGATCTGATGGAGTGCGAGCCGCAGATAGTATTCCGTTTCCGCCGAATGGATCTGCCAGTCATGGTATTTCACCATTCTGCAGACTGCGGTAGTTGTGGCATTATCGAATTTCAGGCGATGCAGTATTTTTTTTGCCATTTCCTCGGAGACCCTGGCGTGTCCCCGAAAATGATCCCGCCCATTTTCGTCGGTGGTGCGGGTCACGGCTTTTCCCATATCATGGAGCAGCATGGCAAGCCGCAGCACTTTATCCGCCCGTACTCCTTCCATGGCCTTCAGGGTATGATCCCCCACATTGTAGACATGGTGCGGGGAATTCTGTGGTGTGTTCATGCAGGCATCAAACTCCGGCAAAAACACAGCCGTCAGGCCTGTTTCATACAGGGTCCTGAACTCATCCGGATGTTCGCTGGTCAGAAGCTTTACCAGTTCCGCCTGGATCCGCTCCGCACTTACCTTCTTCAGGGTGGGAGCCAGTTCTTTCATTGCCTCTTTTGTACCCTCGTCAATGGAGAACCCAAGCTGGGCCGCAAACCTGGCGGCTCTCATCATCCGCAGGGCATCCTCGGAAAACCGTTCCTTCGGATCTCCCACACAGCGGATCACTTTCTTTTCCAGATCTTCCTGCCCGCCGAAAAGATCCACCAGACCCCGTTCGGGATTATAGGCCATGGCATTGATGGTAAAATCCCTGCGCTTTAGATCCTCTTCCAGACTGGCAGTGAAGGTCACTTCCTTGGGATGCCGTCCGTCCAGATATTCTCCGTCAATACGATAAGTGGTGACCTCGAAACCTTCCGAGCCCACCATCACCGTTACGGTCCCGTGCTTGATCCCTGTATCCAGGGTCCTGCGAAAAAGCTTTTTCACTTCTTCCGGCCCTGCCGAGGTGGTAATATCCCAGTCACTGGGAACCCTTCCCATAGAGGCATCACGCACGCATCCGCCCACTATATACGCTTCATAGCCCGCCTGCCATATGGTCCGCAGTATCTCTTCCGCGGCTGCAGGCAGATCGATCTGTTTCATCAATACGCTCTTCCCCAATAAACCATCTTCTTTGCAGGCTTTCCGCAGCATGCGCAGACTTCGCCCAGGTTCTCCTGTTCAAAAGGCATGCATCTGCTGGTCACTGCCAGTTCTTCTTTGATGGCATCTTCGCAGGCCTGATCTCCGCACCACATGGCCTTTACGAATCCGTTCTTATCCTTGAAGATCTCGCGGAACTCGTCCATGTTCTTTGCGACATAGGTCTGACTGTCTCTTCTTTCCCTTGCTCTCTCCAACATATCTTTCTGGATCTGAGGCAGGAGTTCTGCAACTTTCTTCTCTAAGTCGGTAAAGGCGACTTCGATCTTCTCACCGTTATCGCGGCGTACCAGGACGCACTTGCCGTTTTCAATATCCTTGGGACCGACTTCCAGACGAAGAGGGATGCCTCTCATCTCCTGCTCGGAGAACTTCCAGCCGGGAGACTTGTCGGAATCATCTACTTTAACACGGAAGTTCTTCAGCACTTCCTGAAGTTCCGCTGCTTTTTCAAGTACGCCTTCCTTCTTCTGCTGGATGGGTACGATCATGACCTGGGTAGGTGCCACCATGGGAGGCAGTACCAGTCCGGAATTGTCACCGTGAACCATGATGATGGCTCCGATGAGACGGGTGGTCACACCCCAGGAAGTCTGGTGTACATACTCTAACTTGTTATCCTTACCGGTAAACTGGATGCCGAATGCTTTTGCAAATCCGTCACCGAAGTTATGGCTGGTACCGGACTGCAGAGCCTTACCGTCATGCATCAACGCTTCTACGGTATAGGTTGCCACAGCACCTGCGAATTTCTCTTTCTCGGTCTTCTGACCCTTGATCACGGGGATCGCGCAGAAATTCTCAAGGAAATCCGCATATACGTTCAGCATCTGAACGGTCCTTGCCTCGGCTTCCTCTGCGGTAGCGTGAGCCGTGTGGCCTTCCTGCCACAAGAACTCTCTGCTTCTGAGGAAAGGTCTGGTCTCTTTTTCCCATCTCACAACGGAGCACCACTGGTTACAAACCTGGGGCAGATCCCTGTAAGAATGAACGATATTCTTATAATAATCACAGAACAGAGTCTCGGATGTGGGACGAACGCAAAGTCTTTCCGTCAAAGGCTGCAGACCGCCCTGGGTTACCCAGGCAACTTCCGGTGCAAAACCTTCCACGTGATCCTTTTCCATCTGTAAAAGGCTCTCGGGAATGAACATGGGCAGGTAAACATTCTGTACACCTGTCTCCTTAAACCGTTTGTCCAGCTCTGCCTGGATCCTTTCCCAGATCGCATATCCGGCGGGACGGATCACCATACATCCCTTTACGGAAGTGTAGTCCACAAGTTCTGCCTTTTTGACAACGTCCGTATACCACTGGGCAAAATCTTCTTCCATGGAAGTGATCGCTTCCACCATTTTCTTATCAGCCATTTTTTCTCTCCTGTGTTATCGATATTACATGCCCGCCGTGGCGGGTAGACTTACGTGGTATTTTACAATGATTGCGGGATTTCTTCAAGTTCCGCCTTGCCTGCACGGGTGTATGCCGAGATCAGTCCAAGCATCAGATAAAAGTAGGGTGTGATCATGATCTGCTCAAAACTGAACTGGTTATAGATAAAGGCAGATAACATTCCGGCCAAAAACAGTGCTGCAGCCGGATCTTTACCGGATCTGATCCCCTGATATCCTTCCCGGATCCCTGCTGCCACCATTCCGAGAAATGCAGCCACCCCGAGAAGCCCCTGGTTTACAAGGATCGTAAAGACCTCGTTGTGGGCATTGGTCAGCCTTGCATCCCCAAACTGACTCCTGAGCAGGATACTGACATCCTCCCGGCTGTAGGCATAGGCCGCAAAACAATCAGGACCTGCTCCCACCAGCTTTCCCTTAGTGTCAAAGGTTTCCCATATCTTAACACCATCGCTCCAGGTGGCCCCCCTGGCATTTCCCCAGCGGTCGTTAAAGGTCAGTGCCCCGAGATCCGAAAAGATCCCGGCGGATCCCGGCCATAAAGTATTACAGATCAGCAGAGAAATGTACACGATCAATGCCGCCAGGGACAATACGATCAGGCCCTGTGAGAAGAGCCGGAACACCAACTTTGCCCGTTCTTCCTTTTTCCAAAAACGAAGCCAGAGATATCCGATAAGCGCCAGGATCCCGGGGATCAATGTGACATTTGACAAAAACAGCCTCGTAAAAGTACTTTCATAATTCAAACTTCCGGGCCATATTGCCGCGATCCCTCTCATGATCTGACATTCCAGACAGGTCGAGATCACCATCTCACACCACCTGAGCATCCGTTCTTTCTTTTCTCCACACAGCAAAAGATACAGGAAAAAGGTCAGTGCCATGGAGGTATACACATCATCGCTTCCCTCCACGATGCCAAAGGAAAGGGTGATGATCATCGCAAGATCCGTAAAAAGTTGAAACAGCTTCCTCTTTTGCAGGATCTCATCCTGTAAGAAATATACCCCTGTGATCACCGGCATAAGAACAGCATAATAACCGCCGGTCCAGTTAATGTTTCCGATGGAAGAAATGAATTCCGGCGTGGCAAAGCTCATCTTCAGCGGATATATGGAAAACCGGTTCAGAAGTCCCCAGAGAAAAACAAATGCGGCACAGGCACAGCTAAACCCAAGCAGGATCCTGCCTGTTATTTGCCGGACAGGGAAAAATCTCCCGACACCGAAAAAGATCAGTACACAGATCTCCTGGGTCACGAACCCCATGTACCATCCGGTCGTGCCATAGAGTGCTTCGCTCCTATCGATAGAAAGCAGATAAGAAAGGAGATTGATCACAGCCCACGAAAACACAAACAGATCAAGGATGCTCCCTTTCAGTTTTCTCTTCTGGCGGACAGCTTCGCACATCTTCCAAAGAAAGATCAGGAGCAGCAGGATCCCGCAGATCGTTCCTCCCCACCGGAACAGCATCGATTTTCGGGTGGCGATCCTTTCATATCCATTTTTAAAATACAGCGGAAGGATGACCGTCAGAAAAAAGAAAAAGACGCAGACCACAGTATTTGCCGCTGCATCTTTTCCATGTATTTCAGGCTTTTTTGTTTCCAAGCAGTCTTTCAAAGATCTTCCCCTCCGGCTCTATGGTAAATACAAGACGCTTACCCGAAACCGGGTGCGGAAGCGAGATCTTGAACGCACACAGTGCCACATTTTTTATCCCATGTTCTTCGGAATACCGGATGGACTCTTCGTCCCCGTATTTCCGGTCCCCCAAAAGCGGAAGCCCCGTATGGGCCATCTGCACACGGATCTGATGAAATCGTCCCGTTTCCAGCATGATGGCATAGAGGGCACATTCTTTGTCCACATTCACCATGCGATAGCGAAGCACCGCCTTTTTTGCTTCCGGAGTATCTGCCGTCACGACTTTGGCGGTGGAGGTTTTCCCATCTTTTACCAGGTAGTCCTCCAGCATCCCCACCTGGCCTTCCTGTCTGTTCAGGGTTACCGCATAGTAATCTTTGCAGTATTCCTTCTGGGTAAGTCCCTTGGAAAGTGCCGCTGTGGAACGTTTCGTCAGACCAAAAGCCAAAAGACCTTCCACCGGCTGATCCAGGCGATGGACCAGTCCCAGATAGGGGTCTCTCTCCCCGGTCTGCCTTGCCAGATAGGCCTTGAGCTCGCTGACAAGATCCGGTTCCCCCAGTTTGGCAGTCTGGGTGGCCATGCCTGCCCGTTTCCGGCAGATCAAAAGCTCATGGTCGATATAGATAATGTCTCTTTCTTCAATCATTCATCATACCTTAAAGCGGTATCCGACTCCCCAAATGGTCTCGATATACTGCGGCTTCGATGTATCGAACTCGATCTTTTCACGGATCTTTTTGATGTGGACCGTTACGGTGGCGATATCTCCGATGGAATCCATATCCCAGATCTCACGGAACAGTTCTTCCTTGGTAAATACGTGGTTGGGGTTCTCTGCCAGGAAGGTCAGAAGGTCAAATTCCTTTGTGGTAAAGTTCTTTTCTTCCCCATTGATCCATACTCTGCGGGCAGTCTTGTCAATCTTGATACCGCGGATCTCCACGATATCATTCTGTTTCTGACCGGAGCCCACCAGTCTGTCATACCTTGCCAGATGGGCTTTCACTCTTGCCACCAGTTCACTGGGGCTGAAGGGTTTTGTCATGTAATCGTCTGCCCCAAGGCCCAGTCCCCGGATCTTATCGATGTCATCCTTCTTGGCGGATACCATGAGAATGGGGATATTCTTCACCTCACGGATCTTTTTGCACACATCAAATCCGTCCATTCCCGGAAGCATCAGATCCAGGATGATCAGGTCAAATTCCTCTTTCAGCGCCGTAGCAAGACCGCCATCTCCGGTGTTCTCGATCTTTACTTCGAAGTCGGACAATTCCAGATAATCCTTCTCCAGATCCGCGATAGCTTCTTCATCTTCGATAATCAGTATCCTGCTCATAGGCCTCCCCTTTTTCGATATACTTTCTCAGTACAAAGTGAATACAGGTCCCTTCGCCTTCTTTTCCGGTGGCCCAGATGTAGCCTCCGTGATCTTCGATGATCTTCTTGACGATGGATAACCCTACGCCGCTGCCGCCCTTCCCGGAATTTCGGGAAGCATCTGTTCTGTAAAACCGTTCAAATATATGGGGAAGATCTTTTGCCGCGATCCCCCGCCCGTTGTCTTCGATCTCTACCCGGATGGAATCCACTTCATCCAGCAGGCGGATATCGATGATACACTGAGGTTTTTCCGGATCCTGGTACTTCAGGCTGTTGCTGATGACATTGCCGATCACTCGCTTCATCTGCTCCGGATCCGCAATGACCGTGGTCCCGGGAGCCAGCAGATTGGAGTAATTCAGCACCATATTCTTGGACTCCAGATCCAGTCCGATCTCCTCTAAGCAGTCCTTAAAATAGTCCGCCACGTTCAGTTTCAGGAAATTATAAGGGATCCGGTTGTTATCCAGTCCCGAATATACCGTCAACTCGTTGATCAGGCGGTCCATGTCGATGGTTTTATTATAGATGGTTTTGATGTATTTATCCATCTTTTCGGGGGTATCCGCCACCCCGTCCATAATGCCTTCCACATATCCCTTGATGGCTGTCATGGGAGTTTTCAGGTCATGGGAGATGTTGGTGATGAGTTCCTTATTCTGGATCTCATGCTGGAGTTTGTCCTCTGCGGATTCCTTGAGCCTCAGCCTCATGTCCTCGTAGTTCTGACAGAGTTCTCCGAGTTCTCCGCCCTTTTCCGTAATGTCCGAAGGCAGCTGATAGTCCAGGTTTCCGTTGGCGATATTGGTCATGGCCCGGTTCAGTTCATTGATGGGCTGGAAAACACTTCCGTAGATCCACTGGGTGATCCCCGCTGCCGTGGCAGTAAGGATGGCAAAAAGTCCCATCCACGCGTAGGTCATGAGTCCGCTGACTGTTTCATGGACCTGTGCCGCCGCTTCCGGTGAAAATCCGGGACCGTGTCCCCCCTCAAACAGATAGGCATTGATACACCAAAATGCCAGATATGCCGAGAAAAACGGCACCAGGATCATGGCAAAAAAGGATATGATCAGTCGTGTTTTCAGTTTCATACTTGTTCTCCATCTGCGTAAGATCAAGATCATCTCAACTGTAAAAACCTATATGTTCAGTATATCATAGGCGGCAAGGTTGGGCACTCATGTTCATTAAGTGATGTTCCTAAGGCGGGCATCAAAAATGTTCTTTGGCTGTCCTAATGTCGCCAAATAAATATCTGACATTTTTCTATATATGTAGTGTTTTATCAAACAGTTTGATATAATGGGTGCACGGATTTATGCAGTGTAAAAACTGCTCAATATTCAAAAAGAAAAGGAGAAGAAGGTATGAAATACGTATGTCAGGTATGTGGGTATGTGCATGAAGGGGATAATCCGCCGGCAGAATGTCCGGTTTGTCACGCTCCCGCGGAGAAATTCACCGCACAGTCCGGTGAGATGACCTGGGCTGCAGAGCATGTGGTAGGCGTTGCAAAGGGTGCCCCCGAAGATATCATTGCCGATCTGCGATCCAACTTCAACGGAGAGTGCTCCGAAGTCGGTATGTATCTTGCCATGAGCAGACAGGCTTACAGAGAAGGCTATCCCGAGATCGGTGATTACTATGCAAAGGCTGCCTGGGAAGAGGCTGAACATGCTGCGAAGTTTGCAGAGCTGCTTGGCGAAGTTCTGACGGACTCCACGAAGAAGAACCTGGAGGTTCGTGTAGAGGCCGAGAATGGCGCTACCTCCGGTAAGACCGACCTGGCAAAACGTGCGAAAGCATTGGATCTGGATGCCATCCATGACACCGTACATGAGATGGCTCGTGACGAAGCCCGCCATGGCAAGGCATTCAAGGGTCTGTTAGATCGGTACTTTGGCTGAGAATGATATGATGCGAGGACTGGTTTTGACCTGCGACTGATGAAGGTTTGTAGTGGCTCTTGGCATTTCGTGAGTAACCCAGGGATGCGGAGCCACGGATGGCGGAGCAAGTTCCGCACGATGCACGGATGCAGCGCGCGGACGACCCGGACGTTATCATGATCCCGGCGAAATGCTTAGAGCCACTAAAACCGTAATCTCGGAGCAGGGAGAAACTTGTCCTCGCAGCAGAACACCTATTTCATAACGAATCAAAGATCCTCATCGTCTGCCATACGCTAACGATGAGGATCTGTTTTTTTACTCGGGATATACCAGCCTGTCGGGGCCGATGTCTTTCAGGTCTCTTTCCAGATATCTGGCGGCAATAAACTTTGCCATGCCCAGGTTCATATCCAGATAGTTTCCGCAGTCTCTGGGAGATGCTCCGGGTACTTCACCCTCGAAATCCCTGACGAACTCAAACATTCTTGTTACAAGGTCCACTACATCCTTGGACTCATAGTCACCGGCAAGGACCATGTAAAATCCGGTCCGGCAGCCCATGGGGCCAAAATAGATGGTCTTATCCTTATATTCCGGATCATTTCTGAGGAAAGTAGCTCCCAGATGTTCCACTGTATGGATCTCTGCCGTATTCATCACCGGTTCCCGGTTGGGTGCGGTCATGCGCAGATCAAAGGTGGTGATCACATTTTCTCCCACGTGATCCTTTCTTGAAACATAGATACCGGGCATCAGATTTAGGTGATTAACGGTAAAACTGGCGATCTTCTCCATTCTTTCTTCAGACTCCTTTTTTCTTTCTCTTGATCTCGTACATCGCTTCATCAGCCTGCTTCACGTAATCATTCAGGTCGCCGTCGCTTTCACCGGGTACGAGGATGATACCAAGACTCAGGCTGATCCACTGCTCGCCTAACTGCTTTAGTACCTTATCTCTGTATTCTTCCACCATTTCCGCTGTGGCTCTGGGGAAAAATCCAACGTATTCATCACCGCCGTAACGGCACACATATCCGCCCTTGGGCAGATGGGCGGAAAGAGCTTTTGCGATCTCTACAAGGACATGGTCACCGAAGGCATGGCCGTGGGAGTCATTGATCTCCTTGAAACTGTCCGCATCCGCAAGGAATACTGCCACATCATAGCCTTCCTGACAATACAGTTCAAAAGCAGGACGGAAGTTTTCTTCGTAAGCGATACGGTTGTAAATGCCGGTGAGCTGATCCCTGTTGTAAATGTCCTGCATCCGCTCGTAGGAATTCTGTAACTGCAGCGAGTAGAATTTACCCTGCAGCACCGACATGATGGCAACCTGAACATCATAGTAGTTCTGGTTGACCCGCAGGAACCTGGGGTTCTTTACCACTGCGTAGCCGATACACATATTCCGGAAATGAAGGGGTGTATAGATATAGTGCACACCTCTTCCGGCTTCCGACAGATATTCAAACAGCTTATCTTCCCGATCACCGATGGGCAGCTGCTTCAGGGACTTATTTTCTCTTGCCACCACGATGTTGAGGTTGTTATGGTCATATCCTTTTCTGACCAGTTCCACATCCATGTCGGCCTTTAATACTCTGCGGTCCAGCACCATGTAGTACCCGTCGCAGTCTCTCTGATCAAAGTATTCCCCGATCATGCCGATAGCTCTCTCGATGGAAGTCTGGCCGGAGATCTTGGACTGCAGATCAAAGAGCATTTCTTCCTGATTCATGGCCTTAACGTCATCGACCACAGTTCCTTTCAGAAATTCCCTGTAATTGACCTTTCCGGCATTGGGACAGCCGCAACTCTCCGTAAAGACACACTCTGCTGGAACCGTATTCTTCAAGGGCGGTTCATTTCCATCCCAAACCTGCTCTAAAACCCAGAGGCCCTTGGCACCGATGGTCTCCCGGATCTGGGTAACGGTAGTGATCTGGGGATCAAAAAGCCTTGCCTTCTCCATGTTATCAAAACCCGTCACCTTAAAGTCATCGGGCACACGATATCCCATTTTATGGGCCTGGTAGCAAAGACCTGCCGCGATATTATCATTGGAACAAACAAAAGCATCGGGAAGCACCGTCTGGCTGTTGGCCATCTGCTTCATGTACTTCACGCCTGCTTCAAATTCAAAATTATCGTAATAGACCGGATTATCCAGAGGATTTAACCCAAGTTCCTGAAGCACTTCCGTATAAGCCCGGACGCGGGTGGTGTTTTCCGCATTGTGTTTCGGGCCTCCCGCAAACACAAACCGTCTGCATCCGTGTTCATTGTATAAGTGCCGTACGATCTCCTTGATGGGACCGGAATTATCCACTTCCACACTGTAGAAACCGGGCTCTTCCGTACCGATAAAGACCACGGGGATCTGGACGTTCCGGAGTTTATCCAGGATCAGACTCTGGAACGCACGAATAGAGGTATTGGTCATATCGATCACTACCCCGTCAAATTCCTTCAGATCGGGAAGCCGGAAAATGTTATATTCTCCTTCCCTCTCCATGGTGTTATGGGTACCGTTCCCCCAGCAATTATACTGGAACAGAGCGATATCCTTATTCTCTTTTTGAATAGCCGTAATAATGCCGTCTGCCCAGGCATGGGTGATAAGCTTCTTCCACCCGTCGGTGAGCAACGCGATTTTTCTCATTGCAGGGCCTCCCAACTACTTCTCCCCAAATAACTCTTAAGAGTAATTATAACAAAACAGGGAGAAAAAAGAATATAGATTCTTTTTTCTCCCTACAGACTGTAGACAAAGGCTCAAACATTTCGATGTTTGGGCTTTTTTCTTTACAAAAAAACATGACATTTGTGTCATTTTGTGTTATAATAAAGCTAATAAATGGAGGGCTT
>JAFUUM010000358.1 GCA_017477805.1 Lachnospiraceae bacterium | reverse complement strand
TCAGGCGTTTCCTGATGTACATACTGTGCATGTCCATCATGTAAGTCCTGTCTCCCCGGGAAAACATCACCGTCTCCGGCTGTTTTCCACCCTGATAGGTCTGATACTGTTTCTGCATGAGTTCGAATAACTCCGATCCCTTGGGGATCGGTGCATCCACTTTTATTTCCGCAAGTTCGGGAAAGAGTTTTGCTGCGACATCATTACACCCCAGATACCGCCCGTGCTGATCGATACCGATATAAGGGAAAATTCCCTTTTCCACAACTGCTGCCATCACCGTGTTGTCGATGTCATAGAGAGCGATCCGGTCCGCCTGGACCAGCAGGAGCAGCTGCGTAACGATATAGGAAACGGGGGTGAGTTCATATTCCGCCCCCACGAAACGTCCTCCGAAATAGGCAAGTATCGCGGAAAATTCCGCGATCAAAAGCACATAGACCGTTTGCGTGGAAACATCTCTGCGCTTAAATCTGACATAGATCAGCAAACCGATCCCAAACAGGGTATAGGCCAGTAAAAACAGGAAATAGGCTGTATGCAAAGGGCCGTATACTTTGCGCAGGACGCAGACGCCGTTGATGATCTCGATGGTGCAGTCCCCGTAGTACAGATCGGAATGACCGATGGTCAGTACTCCTGCAAAGATCACACCTCCCGTCAGGGCCATGAATAGCGACACCCGTCCGGAAACGTTGATCTTGCACAGGTGTATGATCACCAGCATAAAGACAGGGATCACAAAGCAGCCCCCCAGGTATGTGATCTTGTTGGCGAGCAGTGCTTCCTTCAGCTCAGTAGACGTTGCCAGCAGAAAATAACCCAGGTTCGATACCGTTGTCAGCACATAAAACAGCGTGAGACTGGCACCGAAATTAATGCGCCATCTTCTCATATAAATGGCACTTAAGACCGTAGATATGATAAATGCACCGAAGTAATAAAGAAGTCCTGTACTCATGGGCAGTTCTCCTTATGATCGTCACCGGGGACCGGGATCAGAAACCACTCTGCATCTTTTGAATTTACATATTATACCTGAGCAAGCGCCTGCTCTAAGTCGGCAATGATGTCATCCGCATTTTCGATACCGACGGAAAATCTTACCAGATCCGGCTTAACACCGCCTGCAAGCAGTTCCTCGTCCGTCATCTGTCTGTGGGTTGAGGATGCGGGATGAAGAACACAGGTGTGGGCATCCGCCACGTGGGTAGCGATCATGGCCAGTTTCAAATGCTTCATAAAGGTCTCCGCTGCGCTTCTTCCGCCTTCCACGCCGAAGGAGATAACGCCGCAGGTACCCTTGGGCATGTATTTCTTTGCTCTCTCGTAATACTTGTTGCCGGGAAGACCGGGATAGTTCACCCAGGATACCTTCGGGTTCTTCTCCAGATATTCCGCAACTTTCTGGGCATTGGCGCAGTGTCTCTCCATGCGGACAGCCAGGGACTCCAGCCCCAGATTTAAGAAGAATGCGTTCATGGGCGCCTGAATGGATCCAAGGTCTCTCATAAGCTGTGCGGTAGCTTTTGTAATGTAAGCTCCCTCATTTCCAAACTTCTCCGCATAGGTAATGCCGTGATAGGACTCATCGGGAGTAGTGAGGCCGGGGAACTTGTCTGCATGAGCCATCCAGTCGAACTTACCGGAGTCTACGATGCATCCACCGACAGCAGTGTCATGTCCATCCATGTACTTGGTGGTGGAGTGGGTTACGATATCCGCTCCCCATTCAAAAGGTCTGCAGTTGATAGGTGTTGCAAAAGTGTTATCGATGATCAGGGGCACGCCGTGTGCATGAGCTGCATTTGCCCATCTTTCAATATCGAAAACAACAAGCGCGGGATTTGCGATGGTCTCGCCGAATACCGCCTTGGTGTTGGGTTTGAACGCTGCTTCCAGTTCCTCATCGGAGCAGTCGGGATCCAGGAAAGTAAAGTCGATGCCCATTCTCCGCATGGTCACGTTAAAGAGGTTAAAGGTTCCTCCGTAGATGGTTGCGGATGCGATCACATGGTCGCCGGCACCTGCCAGGTTAAATACGGAATAAAAACTTGCTGCCTGTCCGGAGCTGGTCAGCATGGCTGCCGTACCGCCCTCCAGCGCACAGATCTTTGCTGCCACCATGTCATTGGTGGGGTTCTGGAGTCTGGTATAGAAATATCCGGATGCCTCCAGATCGAATAACTTACCCATATCTTCGGAAGTATCGTATTTGAAGGTCGTGCTCTGCACGATGGGGATCATGCGGGACTCGCCGTTCTTCGGCTCATAGCCTGCCTGAATACACTTTGTTTCCTGTCTCATCTTGCTCTGGTCCATTTCTTTCATATCCTCTTTTCTGTTTCTCTGTATTCTTATCGTTCTGCTGCCAGGAGCTGGTTCATTCTGACATACATGTCATCATTTGTTTTTGCCCCCATGACAATGGCGATGCAGGACTGGTTTTCTTCGTTCCTGCTGTACACCGCAAGGCATTTGCCCGCCGCCTTACAGGATCCGGTCTTGCCGGCGATGACGGAGATCCCCCCGGGAGCAGCTGCGGATCCGTTTGCATAGCGGTTTAAGTTTTCCCATTCCATGGGTATCACTTCTCCGGTGGAAGTCCGGTGAATGGTGGCGGTATATTTCGCCGTACCTGCGATCTCGCAGAAGGTGGGATTTTCCGCCGCTTTCGCAAGGATCATATAAAGGTCCGCCGCCGTGGTAAAGTGTGCGGGATCCGGATAACCGTGGGCATTGGTAAAATGAGTCGCCTGGCATCCGATCTCCGCTGCTTTCTGGTTCATCAGCACCGCAAAGGCCTCTACGCTGCCTGCAACGCTGATGGCAAGCACATTGGCCGCATCATTACCGGAGGGGAGCATCAATCCGTAAAGGGCATCCCGC
>JAFUUM010000357.1 GCA_017477805.1 Lachnospiraceae bacterium | reverse complement strand
GATGATATCCCCGGCGTGGGAGAAGCAAGGAGAAAAGCCCTTCAGCGAACTTTCTCCTCCATTGCGGAACTACGGGAAGCTTCCATAGAGGAGCTGGCTGCCATTCCTGAGATCCCGGAGCAAGTGGCCAAACAGATCTTTGAATTTTTTCGCAATTAGATAATATGTTATAAAAATTTATATAATTCACACAAAACATCCTTGACTGCATAAAATAGCGTTTTTATAATATTATTTATACGACGAGTATGGAATATGGTCGAACAAATATGCAGCAAGGAGGGGAAATATATGGAGAAAAAAGGTTTCAGAGTCAGTATGCAGGGTGCTATTTTGATCTTGGTGGTGCCTTTGATAGCCGCATTGATCGTTTCCATTGCATATTTTTCCACGATGGTCACGAATACTGCCGATCAGGACAAGGAACTGTACTACAATAATCTGTATTCCATTACCGAGAAGATCCTGAATGCGGACCGTGATATGTATCAGGCCATGCTGGCGGGTACACAGGCCATTGCTTATCAGGACTATGTCGGTGCAGACGGGATCAAATCCTATAAGACAGACTTTGATGAGAATATCGCACAGGTGACGGAAAGGGTGGATGCCGCGGCCAAGATCGCACAGGAAAATCCGTCTCTGTGGACCTATAATCAGGACGGAAATACCTATCAGTCACTGTATGCCGCGTTCCAGACCGCATATGCCGGATGGCAGAAGACATACGATTTCAACACCATGACCGGTGATGTGGAACAGTACGTTACCCAGTTTGAGGCGGCCAGAGAATACTTGAGCGGCATGTCCGATGCAGTGGAAGCATGGGCAGACTATGAGGCATCTGCGCAGACAGCAAAGATCCATCAGCAGATCCTGGCTGTGGGCATCATCTTCGTGATCGTGGCAGTGGTGCTCCTGGTGATTGCACTGGCGGTTAATCAGATCATCAAGAAGTCCGTAAGACAGATGATGGACGCAATGCATCAGCTGGCAGACGGCGATTTTGCTACGGATATCAATACCGCTTCTCCCATTTCCGATTTCGGTACCGTGCTGGGCGAGATGAGCGATACCAGATCCAAACTGCAGGGAGCACTGGTGGAAGTGTACCAGCATGCGGATGAAGTGAATGCAGCAGCCGAAAATACCAAAGAGAATATCAGTAACAGCCAGAAGACGACAGCAGATATCAATTCTGCAGTTGGGGATCTGGCAACGGGTGCCACCGGTATGGCAGAGGATGTACAGAATACCTCCACCGTTACCATCAATATCGGACAGGCTGTGGAGAGCGTTCTGGAGGCAGCCAACGGCAATATCGAAAAAGGCCGTACCGTATATGATGAGTCCGTAAAAGTACAGAAACAGTTGGAAGATATCAAGAAAGCCGATCAGGTGACGGATCAGATGGCAGGAGAAGTGGCTGCTTCAGTAAGCGAAACGGCACAGGTGGTGGAAGAGATTTCCAGAGCGGCCGAGTCCATCATCTCCATCGCAAGTCAGACCAACCTCCTTGCACTGAATGCTTCCATCGAGGCAGCAAGAGCAGGCGAAGCCGGAAGAGGTTTTGCAGTTGTTGCAAACAACATCAAGGAACTGGCGGAAGAGTCCAACCAGACCGCAGGCCAGATCACGGATATGCTTTCCAAGATCTCCGAGTACTCCGATCGCAATAAGGATCTGACCGGTAACATCAAGAAAGCTACCACCAATGAGACCGCAGCTCTCGAAGAGATGAGCGAATCCTTCGAGCAGATGCTGGAACTGCTGCGTGAGACCGAGCAGGGCAACAGGAACATTCTGGATCTGGTGGAAAGTATGACCAAAGATAAGGATGCCATCATGGAATCCGTTGAATCCCTGTCCAGCGTATCCGAAGAGAATGCAGCATCCACCGAGGAGACCAGTGCGTCCCTGACACAGCTTGAAAACACCATGGAAGTGATCGTGGAAGATGCGGAACAGCTGCATCATGTGGCAGAGCAGTTAGAGGAGTGCATCAAGTTCTTCAAAGTCAGCTAAGGGAAAATCACTGAAGAAACAAAGTAAGTAAAGAAAGAAAGGGCATTTTCTGTTATACTGTAACTGAAAATGCCCTTAACTTATGCAAAGGGGAACAGAAAGGAAACAGGCCATGTCCAGTATCAGTTTGAAACGTGTGATCGAATGGATGAAACTCGACAACTTTACGCCCGAGATCGATCCGGAACAGATCAAGGTGATCCAGCCGGATATCAATCGTCCTGCCTTGCAGCTGGCGGGATATTTTGAACATTATGATACGTCCCGTCTGCAGATCATCGGCTTTGTGGAACACAGTTACATGCAGAACATGTCGGAAGAAAGAAAAGAGGAGATCTACCCGGAACTGGTTCATCCCGACTGCCCCGGTTTTGTGTTCTGTAGGGAACTGATGCCGGATGAGACCTTCTTAAAAGTGGCCAGGGAAAAGGGAGTCCCCGTGCTGGGGACCAAAAAGTCCACATCCGTATTTATGGCGGAGATCATCAGATGGCTGAATGTCCGTCTGGCACCCTGCATCACCGTTCACGGCGTTCTTGTGGACGTTTACGGTGAAGGCGTGCTGATCACCGGTGAGAGCGGTATCGGTAAATCCGAGGCAGCGCTGGAACTCATCAAGAGAGGACACCGTCTGATCACCGATGATGCGGTGGAGATCCGAAAAGTGAGTGAAGAGACCCTGATCGGATCCGCGCCCAGTGTGACGAAACACTTTATCGAACTCAGAGGTATCGGGATCATTGATGTGAAGGCACTCTTTGGTGCATCTTCCGTCCGTGAGACCGCCAATATCGACCTGGTGATCAAACTGGAAGACTGGAATAAGGATAAGGAATACGACAGACTGGGCCTGGAAGAAGAATATACGGAGTACTTGGGAAATAAGGTGGTATGCCACAATATCCCCATTCGTCCCGGTCGAAATCTGGCCATCATCTGCGAGACTGCAGCGGTTAACCACAGACAGAAGAAGATGGGTTACAATGCAGCGCAGGAACTGTATAACAGACTGCAGAAGAACTGGGCAAAGAAGCGCGACGGCGAATCCGGTGACGAAGTAGAATTTTAAGATAAGGAGTCAGGAAAGATGGGCAAATATGTTTTTGGTGTTGATGTAGGCGGAACAACCGTTAAGATCGGTCTGTTCAATAAGGACGGTAATGTCCTGGAAAAGTGGGAGATCCCCACAAGGACTGAGGATAAGGGCGCACATGTCCTGCCGGACATCGCAGAGTCCATTCAGAATAAGATTGCGGAAAAGCAGCTGGATCGTGCAGAGGTTATGGGGATCGGTATCGGCGTCCCCGGTCCCGTGGACTCCGCCAGTGTTTGTCACGGCGCAGTTAATCTGGGCTGGGACGATGTGAACATCGCAAAAGAGCTTTATGAACTCACAGGCCTTTCTTCCGTTGCAGCCAATGATGCCAATGTTGCCGCTCTCGGAGAGATGTGGAAGGGTGGCGGCCAGGGCTATTCTTCGCTGGTTGCTGTTACTCTTGGTACCGGCGTCGGCGGCGGTATCGTCGTGGAAGGAAAACTCCTTGCAGGTTATTCCGGATCCGGCGGTGAGATCGGACATATGCATGTTCTTGACGAAGAAGAGGAAGCCTGTGGCTGTGGGAACTTCGGATGTCTGGAACAGTACAGTTCCGCTACCGGTGTTGTGACCCTGGCAAAACGTGCTCTGAAGAACAATACAAAACCCACTGTCCTGAAGGAAAGCGAGCTGACCGCAAAGGCAGTATTTGATGCGGCAAAGGACGGAGACGAGCTGGCATTGGAAGTAGTAAAGAAGTTCGGTGAAGTGCTGGGAAAAGGTCTTGCCCTCATCGCGTGCGTTGTCAATCCCGAAGTGTTCGTGATCGGAGGCGGTGTATCCAAGGCAGGTCCCATGCTCTTTGATTACATCAGACCTTCTTTTGAAAAATACGTTTTCCCCGGAAGCCTTGGGACCAAGTTTACCCTGGCTACGTTGGGAAATGACGCCGGTATCTTCGGCGCGGCAAAACTGATCCTGGATCAGGCCGATTGACATGCCGGATCTGTATCAGCAACAAGGGGGATTCTATGAGAGAAGCTTGGATTGACGGGCTGTATGAATTCGTTCCGAAGGAACGGGTTCTGGAAAAGGAGCCGATGCGGGCCCATACTACGTTTCGCGTCGGGGGCGGTGCCGAGGCTTTTGTGGAGGTTTGCTCTACGGCAGAGCTGGAAGGCCTGATCAGATATGCCAGAGAAAATAAGATCCCGTATTATGTGATCGGAAACGGAAGCAATCTCCTGGTCAGTGACGAAGGGTTTCCGGGTCTGATCCTTCATATCGGCAGAGCCATGGGACATATGGATCTTGCGGCCGAAGCGGATATCCATCCCAACCTTGGAGGCGGGGCCGCAAGAACGCCGGAGGGCGAAGAGATCGTGGTGGTCCGGGCAGGTGCCGGAGCCATGCTTTCCCAGGTGGCAGCCTATGCCCTGGAACATGAGCTGACGGGACTTGAATTTGCAGCCGGGATCCCCGGGAGCCTGGGAGGAGCCGTATATATGAATGCGGGTGCCTTTGGGGGCGAGATGTCCCAGGTGATCCGCGTGGCAAGATGTCTGGATGAGCAGGGGGAGGAAGTTCTCTTAAGCGCTGCGGAGCTGGAACTGAAATACAGGGAAAGCGTTTTGTCCAGAAGAGATCTGGTGGTCCTGGAAGTCTATCTTGGTTTACGGCGGGGAAACAAACAGCAGATCGAGGAGACCATGCAGGAGATCGCGGTAAAACGCCGGGAAAAGCAGCCACTGGAGTACCCCAGTGCCGGCAGTACCTTTAAGAG
>JAFUUM010000356.1 GCA_017477805.1 Lachnospiraceae bacterium | reverse complement strand
CAGGACCAGACATTCAGGGTGATGTTATAAAATCCATTCTCTTTGGCGTACTGCACCACATGCTCATAAAGAGCCTTGCCGGCACCATGTCCCCGATAGGTTTCATCCACGCAGATGTCATCTACGTACATGGTCTTGATATCCGTCAGGATGGGATCACCCACTGCCTGTCTCTGCACACAGAAGGCATGGCCCCGGACCTCACCGTTTTCATCTTCACAGACAAATACGGGGTTCTCGAGATCCGTAACGATAACGGACAACTGTTCCTCATTATACTTGGTGGAGGGGCCTTTGAAAATATCCGGGCGGCCGTTATGATGCACCATGTTGACCTGCACAAGAAGCCGCAGGATCGCAGGAATATCGGCGGGGGTTGCTCTTCGAATCTTCATAGATTTTCCTTTCTGTTGCTTGCCATAGTTTTTTGACGAACTACGAAGCAGCTCCAGCAGTCATGCATTCGCTCGCAGTGCCGCTCCGCGACTAAATTCGCAGGCACGTGCCCGGACCTACTTGCCCCCTCGGAACTCGCTTGCTTGGCTTATGTTGCCAAGCTGCGCTCAAACAACCTTCGGGGGACAAGTATTGCACGCGCTCTGCTCATTAAGGGCTGCGCTAAATGCGCGCTGCATGCATGACTGCCGCGCTGCCGCAACGTCTTCAATAAAGAAGGGGCGCCTCTTCTCAGAGCGGCGCCCCTAACCTTATATTCTTAGTTACATCACATACCTATCGTTTTTTTCTACGACAATCTTGATACCATCTTCTCCAATGTACTCGGAGTTGGCACGCATGGTGCCGCGACTCTCCACAATGCAGTTCTCGATGTGGGTGTTGTCGCCGATGTACACATCATTCAGGATGATGGAATTCTTGATCACGCAGTTGTTGCCGATGTAAGCTTCACGGAAGATCACGGAGTTCTCTACCGTACCGTTGATGATACAACCGCTGGCCACCAGGGAGTTCACCACGCGGGAACCGCTGTTGTACTTTGCGGGAGGCAGATCCGCCACTTTCGAGAATACTTCCGGATAGGTCTTGAAGAAGTAATTCCGGATCTCGGGTTTCAGGAAATCCATATTGGTCCTGTAATAATCTTCCACGGTAGCGATGTTGCTCCAGTAATCCTTGATCTTGTAACCGTAGATATGCTTCATATCCTTGTAACGGATCAGGATATCCCGTACGAAATCGTACCGCTCTTCCTTCGCACTGCGCTCCACCATATCGATGAGCTGATGACGACGGATGATGTAGATACCGCAGGAGATGGTGTTGGATTTCGCAACAAGGGGCTTTTCTTCGAATTCCTCGATGCGGCACTCCTCATTCATCTTTACGGTACCGAAACGCTCACAGCTCACATCCTTAGGCATATCCTTTACAACGACCGTAATGTCTGCCTTCTTGTCGATGTGATATTCCAGCACCTTATTGTAATCCAGCTTGTAGATACAGTCGGCCGAAGCGATGATGACATAGGGCTCGTGGCTGCTCTTTAAAAAGTCAAGGTTCTGATAAATGGTGTCCGCGGTTCCTCTGTACCAGAAACCGTTGTCCGCCGTAATGGTCGGGGTAAAGACAAAAAGTCCACCCTGTTTTCTACCGAAATCCCACCATTTGGAGGAATTTAAGTGTGTGTTAAGACTGCCCGCATTGTACTGGGTGAACACGCCAACTTTCTGGACTTTGGAATTGGACATGTTACTGAGGGCAAAATCGATGGCACGAAAACTGCCGGCTACGGGCATGGCGCCTACCGCACGTTTCTGTGACAATGCACCCAGTCCATGATTATTACCGCCTGCTAATAAAATACCGATCGCTTTCACTCTATTCACCTGCCTTAATTAAAGTCTTGCCGCTTTGCAGCTCCCCATTCGGGTAATCCTTCTTGGTGGTCACGCCGCCGATGCAGACATTTTTGCCGATGGATACATCATCCGGGATAACGGATCTTTCACCGATGGTACACAGATCATGGTTATAAATGTTCGGATTGGTCTCATTGTCAATGGGATCGCCTACGCCGGTCTTTACGTTGTTACCCATCTTCACCTGCTCGGCGATGATGGATTTCTCGATGACACAGCCTTCTCCGATGACGGTATCGTCCATGATGATGGAGTCTCTGACGATGGTCCCTTTCCCGATGGTCACGTTACATCCGATGACGGAATTGTAAACTTCACCACAGATCTCGCAGCCGCCGGCCACAATGGACTTCTCGATCTTCGCATCCTCAGAAAGGTACTGAGGCGGTGTTGCACGGGAATTGGTATAGATCTTCCAGTACTCTTCGTAGAGATTGAAGTCGGGAACGATGTCCACAAGCTCCATGTTGGCTTCCCAATAGGAACTTAAGGTTCCGACGTCCTTCCAATAGCCGTTAAATTCGTAAGCATACAAAGGATAACCCTTATCCTTGCAGTAAGGGATCACGTGCATACCAAAATCGAGGTTGGGCTGCTCGGCATTTGCCAGCAGGGCCTCTTTCAATTTCGACCAGGTAAAGATGTAGATACCCATGGATGCCAGATTGCTGACAGGGTTCGCGGGTTTCTCCTGGAAGTCCACGATCCTTCTCTCTTCATCCGTTACCATGATACCGAAACGGCTGGCCTCTTCCCAGGGAACAGGCATAACAGCGATGGTGACATCCGCTTTGTTCTGCTTGTGGAAGTCCAGCATCACTTCGTAATCCATCTTGTAGATGTGATCACCGGACAGGATCAATACGTAATCGGGATTAAAACTGTCCATGTAATCGATGTTCTGCATGATGGCATTTGCAGTACCCGTATACCACTCAGTATTCTCGATCTTCTCATAGGGAGGCAGAACCGTTACACCGCCTACCGTACGGTCAAGATCCCAGGGAATACCGATGCCGATGTGCGCATTTAAACGCAGCGGCTGATACTGGGTCAGAACACCCACTGTATCGATTCCGGAATTGATACAGTTACTGAGCGGGAAATCGATGATCCTGTACTTTCCGCCGAATGCAACGGCGGGCTTGGCAACTTTGGAGGTCAGGATACCCAAACGGCTTCCCTGTCCGCCTGCCAGCAGCATTGCGATCATTTCTTTTTTGACCATATCTTCACCCCTTATCATGTATATTCAGCCCAAAAACAGGGCCAAGAATCCACTTAAAGTATAACACGTTCCTTGACGTTGTGAAATGATTTTTACCAACTTTTCGCGCAAATCCGACAGTTTTTCTGACAAATCAACAGCGTTTATCAAATCCGCGAACAATACGCCGTTTCAAATTGTGTCCGAGGGTAAAACAAAACCCGAAACAGAATCTTCCGTTTCGGGTTTTTTGCATCGTAATAGGTCAAGCCTGTTCCAGCTCGCCGTTTTTGTATCTTGCCACAATGTTCTGGATCCTCTCGATGGGATTGAGCAGATCACTGATGGAAGAATCATGATTCAGCGTATCAATGATGTACGCGATGTATTTGCTGAGGTCACAGCTGATGTACCATTCTCTCTTTAAGAGTTCTTCAGGCTGGTACACAACGTTTGTTGTCAGCACGCGGTCGATGATACCGTTCTTATAAGCCTCATCGAATTTCTCCAGTCCGTTTGTGAACAGACCAAAGGTGCAGGCGATATAGATCCTGCCTGCGTTTCTCTTTTTCAGGAGTGCAGCCACTTCCAGGACGGAATCGCCGGAGGAGATCATATCATCGATGATGATCATGTCCTTGCCTTCTACGTTGGCGCCCAGGAATTCATGCGCAACGATGGGATTACGGCCATTCACGATGGTGGTGTAATCTCTTCTCTTATAGAACATACCGATGTCCAGGCCCAGTACGTTTGCCAGATAGATGGCACGTCCCATACCGCCTTCATCGGGGCTGATAATCATCATGTGATCGGAGTCAATGGTAAGGCCCTTAACATGCTTTAAGAGGCCCTTGATAAACTGATATGCAGGCTGTACGGTCTCAAAGCCGTGCAGAGGGATAGCATTCTGTACTCTGGGATCATGAGCATCAAAGGTGATGATGTTGTCCACTCCCATATCCACCAGTTCCTGCAGTGCGATGGCGCAGTCCAGGGATTCTCTGGAGGTTCTCTTGTGCTGTCTGCTCTCATACAGGAAAGGCATGATCACAGTGATACGGCGGGCTTTTCCGCCTACAGCCGCGATGATCCTCTTTAAGTTCTGGAAGTGATCATCGGGAGACATATGGTTTTCTTTGCCACAAAGAGAATAGGTCATGCTGTAGTTGCACACATCCACCAGCAGGTAAAGATCCAAGCCTCTGACGGAGTCCATGATCACTCCCTTTCCTTCACCGGAACCAAATCTGGGAAGTTTTGCGCTCAGCAGATAGGAATCACGCTGATAACCGGAAAATGCGAGGCTGCCTTTGTGCTCGTTCTCTCTTTCCGCTCTCCATTTGACCAGATAATAGTCCACTCTGTTCCCGGTCTCCTGGCAGCCGTCCAAGGCAATGATACCAAGGGATCCAACGGGAATGGTTTCCAGATTTCTCTTTTCTTCTCTCTTCGGCATTTTATTCTCCTGTCAAAATCCATTGAAGCAACTACTATACCCGGAGGGACATTGTAGCATACTTTTTTGTCCTGTTCCACATGGACATCAGAATTTTTTTAATGTCCTGATATCGGGCCCGGACATGACGCAAATGTCATAATTGCTGATAAATCTGGATGCGGTTCGATGGGAATAGCGGTCCGCCAGATCTCCCATTCCAAGGTTGGTGGAGATCAGCGTGGACTTCTCTCTCATGTGTCTTTCATTTAATAACGAGAACAGACTGCTGCCCACAAAGGAGTTGGTCAGTTCTGTTCCAAGATCGTCGATGATCAGCAGGTCGCATTCATTCAGGTCTGCCACTGACCGGCTGTTTTTGTTGTTAAAGGTAACATCCGCCAGGACCTCAAACAGATGGGGTGCACTGAAATAGATCACGGAATGGAAGCTGTCGATCAGTTCCTTGGCGATGCAGTTTGTCAGGAATGTCTTTCCGCAGCCCACGGTACCGATGAACATCAGGTTCTGGTACTTTTTATCAAACTGCTCCACAAAAGCGTGGCTGACAGCCACTGTCTTTTTGTAAGCTTCCAGCTGATCCCCCTCAAAGAATTCATAAGAAAGGGTCTCGAAGTTTTCCTTTTTCAAAAGGGTCTGGATCTTGGACTGGCTGTAAAGGATGTTTAATTCCTTTTCCTTTAAGCATCTGCATTTTTCCCGGTTATCGATGTAGCCCGTATCTTTGCAAAGGGGACATCGGTATTTCATCTCCAGATAGTCTTCCGCAAGGCCCGCTGAACGAAGGAGTGACTTTTTGTCCCTCGCCACGCCGGCGATCTCCGCGTCCATCTTTTCCTTTGCTCCGGGTTCGCCGCTGAAGAGGCGCTCCGCGTAACTGACGGCGATCATACCCGCTTTGTGATCCAGTTCCCGATAGCCGGCAACGTTGGCGTAAACGTATTCCCGTCTCTGATCCAGGGCATCCCGCTCTTCGCGTCTGACATCATCATATTCTCTCAGGATCTGATCGATCTGTACGTTACTTAAAGCCATCAGTTCACCTTGATCTTTTCAAGCATTTCTTCGTAGTTCACGTTTCCTTTGGTAAAACGGTTGAACTGGTTATTTGCCTGAGAAGATCTGACCTCCTTCTTCTGTGCACTCTCCGCGGAATTTGCTGCGTATCTGGCGTTATCCAGCGCCTTCACATCATTCAGGGTCTTGATGCCCTGTTCTTTCCAATTCTTCAGGATGCTGTCCGCATATTCAAAACGGCGCTTTTCCGTGTTCATGACAGTTCTGTCACATGCTTCCAGGATCACATTCAAGGGCATCCCCATGTCCTTTACCCAGCTGTCAATAAAAGACAGCTCCTTGGGGGCGGGATCCGTGTTCTTCCCAAGCTGCTTCATGATGGAGTAAACGCTCTTATTGTACTTTTTCGTTGCGGCTGCAGCCTGCTTCGACGTTGTAATGCCCTGTTCTTTCCAACTTCTGGCAATCTCTTCCATGTAACGGAAGCTCTTATGGCCGCCTTCCACACTGTACTGCACAAGGTAATCGATGAGGTCCTGAGTCATCTCCAGCTCATCGGACATATAATAGAGGGAACGCATTTCCGTAGGACTTAAGGGTTTGCCCAGATACTGTTCCACTGCAAAGATCAGCACGCTGGTCTCGGGGCTGTTCTTAAACTCCCGAAGCTGTCCTGCTGAGATAACAGGACGAACCGGTTCCTCCTGCTGTGCAGGCTCTGCAGGTTCGGAAACGGTCTGCCTTGCGGGGATCTCCCGAACAATCTTCTCCGGAGCGATCGTTTCAACAACCGCAACAGTTTCCTCATGAGGATAAGCCAGCACCTGTGCTCCCGGGTGAACCGGATCAAGATCCCGGATCTGAATTCCCGTCAGGTTTTTCTCCTGATCGAACAAAAGGGTGATGACCTTCTTCTTATCCCAATATTTCAGTGCACGAAGCACATCATTTTCCGTCAGATTAAAACGATCCGCCAGATCCGATACTCCGGCAGGCAGATTCGTACCGGATGCCCGGAGCAGAAACAGATAGATCTTGATCTGCGCATCATTGGCATCCTTCATATATTCATCAATAAAACAGTTAGAGACCGAAGTTCTCCCCGTGTCTTTTCCTGTTGTGATCGCTATTCCGCACATATTCTCCCTAACCCGTCCCAATCTTCCTATACTCACACGTAAAACCACACCCTACGGCGTGCACTCTTGTCTTTCTTCCGGACTTCCTCCATCCGGACCCTGAAACACGCCGTCTGATGTGTCCTCCCTTGCCGCCGTCGCAGGACCGTGCCCTGCGGCGCACCTATGCGACTGTTTTAACCGTGCTTACACATTCTAACAAACAAGTCGCCCTCACTCTATAGTCAAAACGGCGAAAAAAAAAGCCGGCCGATTTCAGGCTCATTTTGTGGAAAATGTGGATAATGTGGACGTTTTCCAAAGTTCTTGTTTTTATTGGCTTTCCGCTTGTTCTTCCAAAAAAATATCCACAGGGGGAAAACCCCGTTTTCGGGTCTTCTCGTGTGGATATTGTGGAAAACTATTCGGATGGCAGATATTATCTGCCTTGTACTCCCATCAGGCACCCATAGTTATCAACACCGGACCTGATGTGCATTTTTCCCAAAAAGAAATTTGCGGTATCACACCTTTTTTACAAATTCCCGTCTGAGCCAGGGATCCGCAGGTCCTGCCGTCAATAAAACGATCAGGAAGCCCTCTTTTCTGAGGTCCTCCAACGCCGCCGCAAGGTCATCATTTGCCTCGGCCGGTACCGCTTTATCCTTTTCATTCAGGTCCGCGATAAACTCCTCCGGCGTGATCACCGCAAGGGACTCATCTTCTCTTGTCAGGAAGGTGGGCAGCCAGAAGATCTTGTCCACACCGTCAAAGGCATCAACGTACAGACTGCGAACCTCATGCTGACGGGTATTCTGATGAGGCTGGTAAACAACAGCCACACCCTTTTTACCGAGTTTCGCGGCTTCTTCCTTCGCGATCTCTACGGTGGCCTTTACTTCTTCGGGGTGATGCGCATAATCCGAGTAGATCCCCTCCGTGATCTTTTCAAACCGGCGTCTTGCCCCGGGGAATTCGCTCAGGATCTGAAGGAGTTTTTCATCCGAAACATCCACATTCTTTTCCGAAAGCATCTTCTTTAATGCATGGAAAGCCGTTGTGGCATCCTCTCTTCTGACCGCGCCCGAAAGGTTTAATCTCGTATCCACGGATAAGTCTTTTGCAAAGATCACCTGCTTTGACTGCTCTTCAAACTGAAGAAAGGCCTTTTCGTAATCTTCTCTTGTTTTATAGATATCCGGATGATCATAGGAAACATAGGTGATCAGGGATAACCAGGGATGGAAATGCAGGAAATTCCTGTCATACTCATCCGCTTCGTAAATAAAGAACTCGTCACCTTCCTTATAAGAACCGGAGGGTGCGAAATTCAATACCGTCCCAACAAGGTAAGAAGAGGGAAGCAGAGGTTTGTCCGCCTCATCCTTCAGCTGTCCGATGGCCCACACCAGCATGGCCGTGGTGGTGGTCTTTCCGTGAGTTCCCGCAACGGCCACCATCTTCAGGCCAAGATCCTTTACCAATTTAGCAATGAGCTCGTCCCGCTTGGAGACCTTAAGGCCCTTTTCTTTTGCCATCAGAAGTTCCGGATGATCCTGGGGCAGGGCAGATGTGTAAACAAACCAGTCGATGCCCACGGTCTCGATCTTGTCAGATAAATACCTGCCATCCTGGGGTCCCAGTTCAAATTCGATCTCCGCTTTTCGCAGTTCCTGTGTAATGGCGCCTTCGCCT
>JAFUUM010000355.1 GCA_017477805.1 Lachnospiraceae bacterium | reverse complement strand
TTATGCAAAAAGTCATTTCGAAGCGGAAGACTTGTGAAGATCTGGCTTCAAACCTTGTTTTACAGCGTTGGCATCATGGCAGTGCTGATGCTTCCCATTCCGGGAGGCCATTTCCGCCCCATGATGCATGAGGCGTTGACGGCTGTTTTTCCCATCACCATGAACCACTACTGGTTTATGACCGCCTATGTGATCATGGTGCTGTTCTCGCCCCTTTTGAATCTGGCCATCTGGAAGCTGAACAGGAAACAACATCTGATGGTGATGGGTCTGCTTTTGGGTCTGTTTTCATTGCCTAAGAGCATCCTGCCGGTGCGGCTTGAGTTTGATGATCTTGGATACAGCGGACTCTGGTTTTTGGTGGTGTATGTCATCGCGGCTTATTTGAGAAGACTTCGGGAAGAAGATGTGGATACCGCAGGCACCGGAAAGAAAGCCGGCAGGTATTTTGGGATCTATCTCTTGCTGGTGGCTGCCATGTGGATCCTGACCCTGGCTTTGGGATGGGTCTATGATGCCACCGGGCATCTTTATGAGATCCAGGGACTGCCTATGGAGTACAACTTCCTGCTGAACATCGGGGCAGCGGTCTTCCTGTTTTTGGCCTTTTCCCATCTGAGCATTCGCTCCGAAGGATTTCGGAAATTCATCGGCCGGGTATCCCCCTATACACTTGGTGTGTACCTGCTCCATGAACATGTGCTGATCCGCTATGAATGGCCTAAGTGGCTCTTTGCGGACCGCATCGGAAACTGCGGCATTTTGTTCGCTTATTGGCTTCTTGCGATCCTGATCGTATTTACGGCCGGTATCCTTGTGGATGCCATCCGGGAGGCTTTGTTCCGGCTCATCGGGAAGACAAAGGCCTGTCAATATTGGAAAGGAAAACTGGCGGAGGTGGATGCCCGCCTGGAGATTTGTGAATGACAAATGATCCGAAATTCCGGGAAAGAGGGATCCTGGTGCTGCTGTGCGCGATCCTTGTCTGTTATCCCCTGCGCCATATCTTTATCGGCGTAAATTTAACAGACGGTGCTTACAGCCTGGGGAATTACCTTTATCCGGAGAAACTCGATCCCATGTGGTTTTTCTCCACCTATCTGGCAAACCTGCTGGGCACCTGCCTTGTAAGACTGCCGGGGGGCGATACCCTCATGGGGGCAAATGCATATTGCAGCCTCGTGCTGTCGGTGACGGCGCTTGTGTGCTTTCTCTTTGCGGTAAAACAGCTGAAGGGGAACATGTATGTGGTCTTTGCAGCGGAGATCCTGGCTCTTTCCCTGTGCTGGGCGCCAAACACGATCCTGTACCATTATATGACCTACGGTCTCTTTGACCTGGCAGCGATCCTGTTGTACTTGGGACTGTATAAGGAAAAGGACCGGTATCTGATCCTTGCGGGGATCTGCCTGGGCCTCAACCTTGCGGTGCGCTTTCCCAATATCACGGAAAGCGCGCTGATCCTTGCGGTTTGGGCAAATGGTCTGTGGATGAGAAAACGGTTACGGGATGTGGTAAAGACAACGTTCATCTGCATCTTGGGCTTTCTCCTGGGCGCTGGCATCGTCTTTATCGGGATCGCAGGGACTTACGGAGTAACGGCCTACGCGGATGCGGTGATGCGGCTCTTTCAAATGCCGGCGAATGCATCGGATTACAGCATGACCGCCATGATCCTTGGCCCCATCCAGGAATATATTGAAAAAGCTAAGAGCTTTCTGATGCTCGTCATCATTGCCCTTGTGGTTACCGGCCTGGGGATCCTGACCGGGGGCATCCGCATCGGAAAAGAAAAGAACAGACGCACCGCTCTGATCCTTGTGACGGCGGCGCTGACACTGGCCCTGTTCCGGATCTGGAAGGCCAGGGGTTTCTTTGGATTCTTTTACTATTCCTATTCCAGCATGTACTTCTGGGCAGCTCTTTACCTGCTCCTTGCAGCCTGTCTGTTCATTGGCTTCATCCTGTCCGGGCGGACGGAGAAAAAGCGCAAGATGCTCTGCCTGATGATGCTGCTGATCATGGCCGTTACGCCTCTTGGCGGCAACAACAGGCTGTACTCGGTGATCAATAACCTGTTTTTGATCCTTCCTGTGAGCGCGGTGTGCCTCACGGAACTTTTTACGGGATTTACCAAGTGGGATGACCGCAGGAGAGGATTGTTATCCGGCGCCTATATGCCCATCCGGGCACTTCGGATCCCTACCGCCCCCCTGCAGGTGGTGGTGCTTTTGACGGTTGCCGCCTTTGCTTTCCAGAGCGCTCTTTTCGGCGTTTTCTTTACGTTCCGGGATGGCACCGAGGGGATAAAAAGAGATACAAAGATAGAAAAGAATGCTATACTAATGGGTATGATGACCCAGCAGGACAAGGCAAAGGCCCTGGAGGATCTGACTTCTTACGTGGAGTCGGAGAACCTGACGGATCGGGAAGTGATCCTGTACGGAGACATTCCCGCCCTCTGTTTTTACCTGCATATGGAACCGGCCATTTCCACCATCTGGCCCAGTCTTCGGAGCTACACGCCGGAGGTGTTCGAGGCCGAGATGGAAAGCCTGGTATCGGATCCGGTGGTGATCTTATCTCCTGAAGTCAGAGAGCAGATCTTCGGAGACCGGACGGGAGAGGCCATAGAAGCGGGACAGCAGAAGAAACTGCAGATCCTGAAAGAATACATAATATCCAATGATTATCACGAAACCTACGGGGACGGGATGTTCAGTGTTTATACAAGGAGATAAGAATGATCAATTTCAATGAACCGCCTTATACAGGCAAGGAGATCGAATACATCAAGCAGGCCGTGGAGAGCAAAAAGATCTGCGGTGACGGTGCATTCACCAAGAAAGCAAATCAGTGGTTTGAGGAAAAGACCGGCACGAAGAAGTGCCTCCTGACCACATCCTGCACCCATGCTACCGAGCTGGCAGCACTTCTTGCGGACATCAAGCCCGGTGATGAAGTGATCATGCCTTCCTATACTTTCTGTTCTACCGCAGATGCTTTTGTCATGCGCGGGGCAGTTCCCGTATTTGTGGACATCCGTCCCGATACCATGAACATCGATGAGAACAAGATCGAAGCCGCCATCACAGAAAAGACAAAGGCTATCGTTCCTGTTCACTATGCAGGCGTAAGCTGCGAGATGGATACCATTATGGCTATTGCGAAAAAGCATGGTCTGAAGGTCATCGAGGATGCGGCTCAGGGCGTTCTGTCCAAGTACAAAGGAAGATTCCTTGGGACCATCGGAGACTTTGGCTGCTACAGTTTCCACGAGACCAAGAACTACAGCATGGGCGAAGGCGGAGCACTCCTCATCGACCATGAAGAAGATATCGAGAGAGCGGAGATCTTCCGTGAGAAAGGTACCAACCGCAGTAAGTTCTTCCGGGGTCAGATCGATAAGTATACCTGGGTGGATTTCGGTTCTTCCTATCTGCCCAGCGAAATGAACGCTGCTTATCTCTGTGCCCAGCTGTAAGTAGCGGATCAGATCTTTGATGACCGTATGAGAAGCTGGAACCTGTACAGAGAGCTTCTGCAGTCCCTGACGGATGCAGGAAAGATCGAACTTCCTACGATC
>JAFUUM010000354.1 GCA_017477805.1 Lachnospiraceae bacterium | reverse complement strand
CGCCATGGGATCTTCTTCCCCGCTCTGATGGCCTACATAAAAGAGCCAGCCATCCTTACCGATCATCACGTTCTTGGAAGTTGTGGACTTAAATACCTCGTAGTCAAGGATCCCGCCCATGAGAACCAGCTGATTTCGAAAAGGCAGATGATCAGCAAAGTATGCTTCAAACTGTTCCGGATAATCTCCGATGGTGGAAACGGATAAAACAGGTTTTTCCGCAAGGGTCCTGTTTTCCAGATTGGAGGTATCGATATGTCCCCTGATGAGGGCAAATACCGGTACCGGTGCGATCACCGCAAGACAGAACAGTATGATGTATGTATATACGATTCCTTTTTTCATACAAATATTTCCTATCAACGTACAGATTTAGAACTGGAAGTAAATAAAGGGATTGTAAGCTCCGCTGGCCAGAAGGATCATGCTGTAAAACAGGATGACGAATAAGAACACCATTTCAGCCACGGAATTCTTCCATTTTGCAGCAACTGCTGCTCCCGCTTTTGTTTCACACAGTCTCTGAAGGATACCGCATCCGATGATACCGAGGATCAGCGCCAGGATGGACTGTACGCTCAGCATGGTCATAACATGGGAGGATACAGTGTACTTCCAGGGCAGCACCATCCTCTTGATGATGGTCAGACCCGTGTGAAGATCTTTTGCACGGAACAATACCCAGCCGATGACAAACACCAGCACCGCATAAACATGGGCAAGGGGTTTGCACTTCTTCAGAACCTTGGAAAAACCAAGTCTCTCAATGATCATAAAGAAGCCGTGATAAAGTCCCCAGACCACAAAAGTCATGTTGGCACCGTGCCAGAGGCCGGTCACGGCAAACACGATAAAGAGGTTCAAATAGGTTCTTGCATTTCCCTTTCTGTTACCGCCAAGGGGAATATACAGATACTCCCTGAACCAGGTCCCCAGGGTGATATGCCATCTTCTCCAGAACTCACTGATGGAGGTGGACAGATAAGGATATTTGAAGTTCTCGGGGAATTCAAATCCAAAGATCCGTCCCAGGCCGATGGCCATATCGGAATATCCGGAAAAGTCATAATAGATCTGCAGGGTGTAAAAGATCGCTGCCACCCAGGCTGCTCCCGCAGACATCTGATGAGGCAGAAGATCGAATAACTGATCGCCGGAGACCGCAAGGGTATTGGCGATCACCACCTTTTTGCCCACACCGTACAGAAAACGGCGGATGCCGGATGCGATCTTATCCGATGTGATCACACGGTTCACCAGCTGCTTTTCAATATCGATATAACGAACGATGGGTCCGGCAATGAGCTGGGGGAAGAAGGAAATATACAGCGCCAGATTCAGGAAATTCTTCTGGGCGGGATACTCTCCCCTGTATAAGTCGATGACATAGCTCATGGCCTGGAAGGTATAAAAAGAAATACCGATGGGAAGGACAAGTTCCGAATGGGGAAGGATCCCGGATGGAACGATTCCCCCCAGCAGTTCCATGGCAAAATTGAAGTATTTAAAAAAGCCCAGAAGCCCCAGATCACATACGATGGCCAGGATCAAAAACACCTTTTTCCCGTTTTCGTGCTTTTCCATACAAAGCCCGAAAAACCAGTTAAAAAAGATGGTGATCACCAAAAGGATAATGTAGATCGGTTCTCCCCAGGCATAGAAAAACAAAGATGCCAAAAGAAGGATAATATTCTGATAGGGCTGCTTACGGATCAGCAGCCCTAGTATCAGCACTACGGGTAAAAATACCCACAAAAATATCATGGAACTAAAAACCATAGTTCATATCTCCAAGTGTATTTCCATAACTGTCAGCAGTCAGGATGAAGTTTTCGCTTCCGCCAAAACCGGCTCCGGGCAGACCGGACTCATTTACGATATCAAACACACAGATCTTTAACAGGTCATCTTCCGCTTTCGGTGTATAGACACCGCGGCTGATCTGATTTTCCCTGATCTGAAGGTACACGATACCTTCCTGCTTTAAGTTCAAGCCTTTTTTCAGGCCTCCGAGATACCCGTTACTGATGTCTTTGTTAACGGCATAGATCAGGCTCATGGGATCCGCAAGACGTCCGCCAAGACTCTGTTCGATATCAGCTCCCGTGTAGAAGTTTCCGGCATGATAAGACGCACGCTTATCTAATGCATAGGTAAAGACCTTCACGTCCTGGAAGGTGGTATAGATCTTATTGGCGGGCTGATAGGAATACAGGCTCATCAGGTAAGGAGCACCAT
>JAFUUM010000353.1 GCA_017477805.1 Lachnospiraceae bacterium | reverse complement strand
GGCAGCTTCCAGACACTCTTTTGCATAAGCAGGATCATACCAGCCATCGATACCGTCTGCTACGTTGATGTGAGCATCTTTCTGATCCAGATAGTACTGAACCATTTCACCATAGAAGGTACCTGCCTTGAAGGTGTGACCGTCAGCATCGGTAGTATCAGCGGACAGCTGTACGAACTCAGGGTGAGTGTACATGTTACGTACATTGGATGTAGCCAGATCTTCACCGTTTACAACAGCGTTCTGGGTAGCCTTGTCAAATGCGTGCTGCAGAGCCTTACGGAAGTTCTTGTTCTGCATAGCGGTATGAGTGGAAACTTTCTGAACATCGTTCTGTGCGGTAGCAACAGCGCCACTCTCCAGCTGGAAAGTACCTCTGTTCAGGTTCAGAGCACCAAAGTAAGTGGTGGACTCTGTATCTGTTACATAAGCATATTTATCAAAGTTACCATCTTCCTTAGCCAGAGCCAGAAGACCGCTGGACTCCAGAAGGTTAACACCTGCATATACGCCATTTAAGCAATCATTGTAAGTAGCGGTAGGGTTCTCACCGTTATCATATACCCATCTGATGGAAGTCAGATTTACATTGTCAATGTTGTAGTATTCCTTGTTCTGAACTACTACGATCTCGGAATCCTTCTGCAGCTTCTGCAGCAGGAAAGGTCCGCAGTATACCTGAGAAGCAACGTCTTCGGACTTACCAAAGGTGTACTTGTTGGTATCGGCAGAAGCCTCTGCATACTCAGCTACGCCAAACACACCGCCGTGAGCCAGATAGAAGCTCTCACAGATAGGCAGGAAGCAGGAATAGGTAAGCATGGTCATGAAGTAAGGGATCTCCTGCTCCAGAGTAACTTCCAGTGTGTAATCATCAACAGCCTTGTAACCTACGTCATCCCAGCTGCCACCGTTTGCATAGTAATCGGTACCACCAACTACAACGCCATCGATCAGCCATTCCAGACCTGCCTGAGTATCCAGCATGTGATGGAAACCGGCTTCGAAGTCCTTAGCGGTAACTTCTGCATACTTGGTACCCTCGGAAGTGTACCAGTTAACACCTTTACGAATATGGAAGGTGTAGGTCAGACCATCATCGGATACATCCCAGGACTCAGCCAGTGCGGGCTGCATCTGACCCAGGTTGTTGTACTGTACCAGACCGTCAACGGTGTTCACGGTGATCTCGGTATCGGACTGAGAAGAGGTGTTCAGCCAGTCAATGGTAACAGGTGCGGTAGAGAAAGAATAAGTATAATCGGTCTGGATGGTGTGACCCTTGCTCTCCAGATATCCCTTGGGATCATACTCGCCTTCACCGGCAACAGCTTTCTCCCACTGAGCCATCAGGTCAGCTCTCTCCTCTTTGGAGATGAACTCATCGGAGATTACCATACCGAAAAATCTGTCATAATCATTACCCCACTGAACATAGGGAACAGTTCTGGGAGCCAGACGTGTAATAGCATAACGTCCGCCTCTGGTGGTGGTGGGGATCATAACAGCACTGTCAAGCAGTTCTGCTTCAGCTTTTGCAAACTGAACAAATCTGTCATCGGGAGTTGCTGCTTTCTCAGCTTCTTCCAGTAATGTAAGATACTCACCCAGAGCAGCCTCGTAGATCTCCTCATCATCTCCGCGCTCGTAAACAACATCATCAGAAATTGCTGCGGGAGCCTCCTCAGTGGGTGCCGCAGCGGTAGTCTCAGCAACAGTAGTCTGCTGTTCGGTCACTACCTCTACGTTGGGTGTTTCCGTACCCTTCTCTCCGCAGCCTGCCAGAGAACCGGCAACCATGGAAAGCGCAAGTACAGAAGCAAGTGACTTGTACTTCTTCATCTTTTTTCCTCCTTTTATTTCTGCCGTATCTGCTGTATACGCAGTCGGTCAGAAGTTTATCATTCACCGTAAGTATACGGAGAATAACCTCATAATACAGCGAGCCTCACGTAGACGATTACTCATGTATACAATAATACTACCTCGTTTACACTTTATCAAGTTGAATTATTAAAGAAAGGCGTTCCAAAACTCCTAAGAGTTTATGAAACGCCTTTGTTTCCTTTAGAATAAAACTCTTATTCTCGCCACAAGACATTATTATAACGAGAAAAATCAATTCGTCAAGGTCAGGTGAGTAATTTTCATCTATGACCTTAAAAAATATCAATTAAATTTAGTCGGTTTTCCTTTTTCGATGTAATAATAATCATCGTCATAGGTTCCGTACACAACACCGTAGAAGTTGGGGTAGCCGCCGCTGCCCACAACGAACTCAACATCTTTCTCGATCTTCTCTAAGCTGTCTTCTTTCTTGCCTGCCTTGTAAAGATCATCATCGATGATCACATAAAGAGCTCCGTCAGCGTTGTTCAGTGCAAAGCCTTCATCATCGTAATCGTCGGTGATCAGGGTCTCCTTGCCGGAAGTTGTGATGTAATAGATCTCGTCGTCTTTCTGATAATAGATCACGGAGAGATCGCCGTTTGCAGCAACATCATCCACGTTTTTGGCGAGAAGCTTTTCTTCCATCTTCTCTCCGATCTTCGGTACGTAGTACAGCTTGTTGCCGTCTAAGTACAGCATGGACTTGCCGGAGTTGGAAATGTACATAAAGTAAACATCATCGGAGGTGATCTTCACCGTATCGGTCATCTTATTGTTTACCCAGTAAGTACCGTTTCCGGTGCCGATGATCTGGTTCTTAAAGGAGTCGATCATGTATGCATAGGTGTAACCGCTGGATTTCACCTTTGTGGACACGCTATAGTCCTTGGGACAGTAAACACCGTACACGGATCCTTTTCCGATCTTGGTGCTCTCATCCTTACGAACTTCGTAAATGCATACTTTATTGTTGTTATCATTGTACAGGATCTGGCTTCCGTCACGGTTGAAGCACAGATTGCTGTAATCGCTCAGGACTTTGTTTCCTTCTTTTCCGTTGTACAGATAGAGTTTCTCGCCCTTTCTGTAGTAAATACGGTTTGCGGAGAACACTGCCACCACATTATCAACCTTCTTATCGGCCTTTACGCTCTCTTTTCCGTTATACAGATAAAGGTCCTCGTCTTCATCTACGTAAGCAACGTACTTTCCGTCGGGAGACATGGAGAACTCGCCGTAGGATCTTACATCCTTTGCGATCTTCTCGGAGGCCTTGGTCTTTACATTATAGGTATAAAGATTATCGGACTCGTCCTGGTAAACAATGGTGTTATTGTCTACGCTGATCAGTACTCTGTCTACATCGGATACATTCTTTGCAACCTTCTCGGGCTTTAAGTCATGCTTGATGTAATACAGATCATTATCGTCGTCGGAATACAGATACATGGACTGATCCATGGAATAACGACCGTAAATATAGTCATCCATATCCTCGGATCCGCCCTTTAAGTCATAAAAGGCTTCATCTGCAAAAAGAACACCGTTGGTAGAACTGATCCGGGCAAGGACCGCCCCCTTCTTTCCGGAACCGCTGCCCTTGGAAAGTAACATAACTGCAACTACCGCGATCAGAGCCACGATGGCAATGATCAAAAGTAAGGGGATCAGAAAGCCGGGGGCTTTCTTTTTGGGCTTCTCGCCGCCAGGCTGGGGCATGTAGGGCTGCTGTCCGAACTGCCGTCCGGGCATTCCGGGCTGGGGCTGAACAAACTGCTGCTCCGGTGCTGCGGGCTGCTGTACCACAGGCTGCTCTACGGGCTGGGGTGCCACGGGCGGTACGGGAACAGGCGGTACTTCCGGTACTACAGGAGCCGGTGCCGCATCCCCGTTCTCAAATACCTGTCCGCAGTTCGGGCAAAACTTCGCATCGTCCGGAACCTGCGTTCCACAATTCTCACAAAACATATTTACATATCCTCCCTGTTTTTGTGCTTTAAGCACACTATTTTAATCTACCATATATATCAGTCACGTCAAGGGTGGCGAAATAATCCTGAGGAGTTTCCGCACGACGGATCAGTTTCGCGCTGCCATCCTTCTGCAGCAGGACCTCGGCAGATTTCAGCTTACCGTTGTAGTTATAACCCATGGAATAACCGTGAGCTCCGGTATCGTGGATCACCAGATAATCCCCCATATCAATCTTCGGCAGTTTCCTGTCAATGGCAAACTTATCGTTATTCTCGCAAAGGGATCCGGTCACATCGTAGGTATGATCTTCCGGCTGGTCCTCTTTTCCGAGAACGGTGATATGATGATAAGCCCCGTAGATCGCAGGTCGCATCAGATCCACGGCACAGGCATCCACGCCGATGTACTCTTTATAGGTATGTTTTTCATGAATTGCCTTCGTTACAAGAGCACCGTAAGGTCCCATCATGAAACGTCCCATCTCCGTATAGATGGCAACGTCGCCCATCCCTGCTTTACCAAGGACTTCATCATAAGCTTTGTGTACGCCTTCGCCGATGGCTACGATGTCATTGGCGGTCTGATCCGGTCTGTAGGCAATGCCCACACCGCCGGACAAGTTGATAAAGCGGATGTCCGCTCCTGTTTCTTTCTTTAATTCCACCGCAAGTTCAAACAGCTGTCTTGCCAGTTTGGGATAATACTCATTGGTCACGGTATTGCTGGCAAGAAACGCATGGATGCCAAAGTGTTTTACGCCCTTTTCCTGCATGATACGAAAAGCATCCGCCAGCTGATCTCTGGTCATACCGTATTTGGCATCCCCGGGGTTGTCCATGATCCCGTTACTCATCTGAAAAACACCGCCGGGATTAAAACGGCAGCTCATGGTCTCCGGCAGTTTTCCGCCGCAGGCTTTTTCGCAAAAATCAATGTGGGTGATGTCATCGAGATTGATGATGGCGCCAAGTTCATTGGCATAGGTGTACTCCTCGAAGGGAGTATCATTGGAAGAAAACATGATCTCTTCGCCGGAAAGACCCATGGCGGCGCTGAGCATCAGTTCCGTTTTAGACGAGCAGTCGGTCCCACAGCCGTATTCCCGAAGGATCCCCATAAGAACGGGGTTCGGGTTAGCCTTTACTGCGAAATACTCGCGGAAACCCTTATTCCAGGAAAATGCCTTCTTAACTGCTTCCGCATTTTCTCTGATCCCTTTTTCATCATACAGATGAAAGGGTGTGGGGAAACTTTTAACGATCTCTTCTACCTGGGCTTTTGTTACAAATGCTTTTTTCATAACTGTTCTCCTCTTTCTATATTTTCTGCGTTATTCCCCCGTTAACGCATTTAAACATTTTCGATCTGCCAGTCGATGGGCTCGATGCCATTCTCCTCCAAAAAGGCATTTGCCTGACTGAAATGCTTGCAGCCAAAGAACCCGCGGTAAGCGGAAAGCGGACTGGGATGCGGTGCTTTCAAGATCAGATGCTTCGGATTTGTCAGCATGGGGATCTTGGACTGAGCAGGCTTTCCCCAGAGCATATACACGATGGGGCGATCCTGTTCGTTGACCGCACGGATGATGGCATCCGTAAACTGTTCCCAGCCCCGTCCCTGATGAGACGCGGCTGCGTGAGCACGTACGGTCAGAACGGTATTCAATAAAAGAACACCCTGATCCGCCCACTTCTTTAAGTAACCGTTGTTGGGAATATAGCACCCAAGATCCGACTGCAGTTCCTTATAGATATTCTGCAGAGAAGGAGGGATCTCCTTTTGGTCTACGGGAACGGAAAAAGAAAGACCGTGTGCCTGATGCACATTATGATACGGATCCTGTCCCAAAAGCAAGACTTTTACATTTTTTAATGGTGTAAAATGAAACGCATTAAAAATGTCTTCCGCAGGAGGGAAGACCTGATGTGTCTCGTATTCATGCTTTACGAACTTGTACAGATCCTTATAATACGGTTTTTTAAACTCGGCTTCCACAGCGGGAAGCCAGTCGTTATCGATCATTGCCATAATACTCTTCCTACATTCTGACAGGGATATTCCGGCCCGCCAGATACTTCTTCAGATCCATGATCTCCAATTCTTTATAGTGGAACAGCGAAGCCGCAAGAGCCGCTTCCGCTCCGCCCTCAGTCAGAGCATCATAAAAATGCTCCTTCGTTCCCGCACCGCCGGATGCAATGACGGGAATGGAAACGATGGAAGAAACCTTTTTTGTCAGTTCAAGATCATAACCGGCTTTTGTGCCGTCCGTGTCCATGCTGGTCAAAAGGATCTCTCCGGCTCCCAGTTTTTCAGCCTTTGCTGCCCATTCAACAGCATCCAGACCCATGTCCACTCTTCCGCCGTTTTTGAACACATGGAAACTGCCGTCCTCTGCCCGTTTGGCATCAATGGCAACAACCACGCACTGGCTCCCGAATTTGTCTGCAGCCTCACTGATAAGAGTGGGATTCATAATAGCGGCAGAATTCACGGCGATCTTATCTGCCCCCTCCCGCAGGAGGTTTTTGAAGTCATCCACGGTACGGATGCCGCCGCCGACGGTAAAGGGGATAAAGACCTTCTCCGCCACTTTTCTTACCATATCCACTACGGTCTGACGGTTGTCGGAAGAAGCGGTGATATCCAAAAACACCACTTCATCAGCCCCCGCTTTATCGTAAGCGGCAGCCACTTCCACCGGATCACCGGCATCCCGAAGATTAACAAAATTAATACCTTTCACGACTCTGCCTTCGTGAACATCCAGACAGGGGATGATACGCTTTGTGTGCATAATTTTCTCCTCTACAGTTCCACGAAATTCTTCAGGATATGAAGACCCACATCAGAGCTCTTTTCCGGATGGAACTGGCAGCCGAATACATTGCCAAGTTCCACGGAGGCGCCTACCTTCACCCCATATTCACAGGAGGCCTTTACCACGGAATTATCCGCAGGCAGATAATAAGAGTGTACAAAATAGACGTAAGAGCCTTCCTTGACATCACGAAACAGTCTTCCCTCTGAAGGGTAATCCAGAGAGTTCCATCCGATATGAGGGACCTTTAAGCCGGGGCCGTCAGGGATCCTGACGATCTTTCCGGGACAAAGGCAAAGCCCCTTAATACCGGGGCTTTCCTCACTTTCTTCAAATATGAGCTGCATTCCCAGACAGATCCCCAAAAACGGGGTACCCTTTTTTGTTACTTCTTTCAGGGGTTCTGTCAGTCCGTAGGTATTCAATTTATTCATGGCATCCCCGAAATTACCCACTCCGGGAAGTACCACTTTCTCCGCTGAGGTAATGACTTCCGGATCCCTGGTGAGGCAAACCTGTGCTCCCAGGGAAAGAAAAGCCTTCTCAACGCTTTTGATATTACCTGCGTCATAATCCACGATCGCTATCATTGTCGCATATCCTCTTCCAGTGGCAACGCATCCTGCAACGTTCCGCTGCCGTTTCCGCTGCTCTGCGTTCCCTGATTAACTGCATTTCCCGATGAGCCGCCGGAGATCCCGTAAGTCTCTCTGTTGAACTCATCAATATCGAAGCCGTACATCTTATTGTAATAAGCCGCACCCTCCTCAGTGTTGGGATCAATGAATTCCTTCTTGTCCACTACCGCCTCAATACGAAGGGTGTAGGTGTAATCATCGGCTTCGTTTGCGATGGAGCTGGCATCGCTTGCGGACAGACCGTAGTTGTTCAGCAGAAGATCCAGGATCTTGTTGTACGCCGCGGTCAATCTCGCCGTAATAATGTCAAATGCTGAATATTCCTGATCCAGTTCGTACTGATGCACACCTTCGATCAGATCATTCACTGCCTCACGTTCCTGGCCAAGGAGCAGATGGCTCTCATAGGAAGTGATGTGGTTCTCCATTCGCAGAGCTTCCACGGCGCGGAGATAACGGATCTCATCTTCACCGCTCAATTCCTTACCTGTCAGCAGATCGTAAACCGTCTCATAATCCTCACGGTTATAGGCCACTCTTGCGTTGGTCAGTTCCACCTGGGGGATCAGAACATTCTTAAGCAGCATAACGATAGCAAGGATCGTTCCGAAGAATGCCACCACCACAAGGATCTTCCTCTTCGGCAGAGCCTTTGTCTTCTCGGGCTCCTTCGGAGGTTTGACCTTCTTTTCCTTCTTGGGTTTCGGGGGTTTTTCCTTCTTTTCCTTCGGGGGCTTTTTCTTTTTCTCTTTCTTTTCTTTCTTGCCCTTCTTGCCTTTGCCCTTGGCGTCTTTATCGCCTTCTGCTCCTTCTTCGCCTTCTTTTCCTTCGGCGGAAGCAGCTTCGATC
>JAFUUM010000352.1 GCA_017477805.1 Lachnospiraceae bacterium | reverse complement strand
TTCCACCGGAAGGATATCCATCTTCCCGGCTTCGATCTTGGAAAAGTCCAGGATATCGTTGACGATCCCCAAAAGGGAATTGCCGGCGCTCTTTACGTTCTGGGCGTATTCTTCGATCTGGGGATCCGATGCCTCCCGCAGGATCATCTCGTTCATACCAAGGACCGCATTGATGGGGGTCCGGATCTCGTGGGACATATTGGATAAGAAACTGCTCTTTGCTTCGCTGGCTTTTCTTGCCACTTCCAGTTCCGTCTGGAGTTTTTGTTCCTCCTGGAGTCTGAGGATATAATCGCCGATGGAATGCACCATGGACCTGGAAGCTTCAAACACGATGCCGATCTCATCCCGGGATCTCCACTTCATTTGATCTACCTTGGTGGCAACCTCCCGCTTTTTATCGTCATCCGCTTCCGCAAAATCCTTCATAAAATCAGAGAGATTTCCCAAAGGTCCTCCGATGGCGGTTTTGGTATAAAAATTGGCAAATCCCCCGATCGGCACCCCAACACAAAGCATCAGAAGGATCATCTTAATGTCGTAAACCACCACGGAAGAACCAAAGGCAAATCGGAGATTTTCCATCCGTTGAATGAAAACGTCGTCCGTTATAGTCTCGTGTTTTTCAGTACTCTCCGCAACCTCTCCGATTTCCGAAACCGTCTCATAGGTTTCCTCTCCCCCTGCATTTCTTCGGTAGTTATTGATCATGATATCCTTCATATCCGGGAACAGAGCGATCATGAACATGGCCACTGCTATCCCAAGGATCACTTCCGTTCCGATGATGATACAGGTGATCTTGACGCTGATCCGGGTCTTTCGAAGTCTTCTCTGAAGTTCCGTATTATTGCGGAAAGCATCCGTATATCCGATCCCCGTGAGAAACAAAGATTTACAAAGATCCGGTGCTTTTGTCAGAAACAGATGAAGGAGGAACGCCGTCAGAAAAATGATGGTGGCATCTCCGGTGATGTATCTTCCAAAGGAGAAAAAGGTTTCTACGGAGTAGATTTCCGTCTGAAGAACCGTCTCGCAGGCAAATTCCATGACAGACGTAAGAAAAAGAGTGATCAGTGCAGCCAGTGCCGTCTTCTTTTTGGTCCGAAACCAGAAATACTGGGCAAAAATGGCAAAGCAGGTGGTGGCCACAAGGTAAATGGCCATGTTGTAAGCCGTATTCATGCTGAAGATCACGGTAATGATAAAAGAGATCAGAAAAGAAGCATAGGCAAACACGTACCCATATAACGCCCCCAGGATCAGATAGGGGATCAGGAAGAACGTAACCCGAAAGGAGCTGCCGCTTTGAAAAACAAGCTGATCCCCATGGAGGGAAGAAAAGACGCATAGTCTTGTTAACAGCATCCAAAAGAGAAACCTTGCGATCCCAAGGAGGATTCGTGTCTTTTTATTCTCAGTTCCACCAAGCTTCATCTTATTCATAGGCTCTACCTTCTTTCCTCTCTATCATACCGAACCCATCCCCGTGAATGCAAGAAAAAGGCGAAGGAAGCCTTTCCCTTCGCCCTGTCATCTTTATCCCCGAATCTCTTTTACTCCAAAGGAGTCGTAGACACACTGTCTGAATTCCTTTAAGGAAGCATATTCCCCATCTGCGATGAGCTGAGCTCCGATATTGCCGATGGCTGTTGCTTCGGAAGGTCCCGCATAGACAGTCTTTCCCGTCCTCTCAGCCGTCAGTAAGTTCAGGTACTCTGCATTGGAGCCGCCTCCCACGATATTGATGGCATCAAAGTGCATTCCCGTAATGCTTTCCAGTTCCTCTGCGGCCTTGCCGTAGCATTCCGCCAGGGAACGGTAGATCACCCTTGCGATCTCCCAGGGAGTTACGGGAACCTGCTGCCCGGTGCGGGCGCACTCCTTTTGCACCGCCTCGATCATGGAATCCGGGGCAAGGAACACCTCAGAATTGGCATCGACAATGGAGGAGATCTTCTCCGACCGCGCGAGGTCACAAAGGTTAGCAAAGGAGAAATCCTCTTTCCCCGTTCTGTCTGTATAGTCCCAGCCAGCCTCCAGTTCCTTCTTCACCGACTGGATCATCCACAGACCCATGATGTTTTTCAGGAACCGGTATCGGTATTCGTAGCCACCCTCATTGGTAAAGTTGGCGGATCTTGCAGCTTCGGTACAGTTGGCCTTTTCTGCCTCACATCCAAAGAGAGACCAGGTACCGGAAGAAATGTACAGCACATTTTCCTCGGTGCTTGGTACGCTCATGACCGCAGAACCCGTATCATGGGTTGCCGGCAGTACCACCTTACAGTCAAAGCCCACTTGTTCCCGGATCTCAGGGCGCAGATTTCCTACTTCCGTACATGGTGTGGACAAAGGTCCAAAGAGTCTTTCCGGAAAGCCCAGTTCTTTGATGAGTTCAAGATCCCACTCTTTTGTCTCGGGATCAACCAACCCGGAAGTTGTGGCATTGGTATATTCCTGCTTCTTTACGCCCGTTAGCAGGAAGTGGAAATAATCCGGCAGCATCAATAAGGCATCCGCCTTCTCCAGCTTCTCCGGTTCCTGCTGTTTTGCCGCCATCAGCTGATAGATGGTGTTGAAGATGGCCTTCTGGATGCCGGTTCTTTCATATAATTTATTCTCGGGGATGATGCGGTAAACTTCCTCATCCATCCCTTCGGTCCTACTGTCCCGATAGGCATAGGATCTTCCGACCCGCTCACCCTTTTGATCAAGGAGCACATAGTCCACGCCCCAGGTATCAATCCCCATGGATACGGGGATCTTGCCCAGAGTCATGCACTTCTTCATGCCGTTGAGGATCTCGGAAAAGAGTTCATCCAGATCCCAGACCTTATGCCCCTCTTCTTCCTTCATCCCGTTGGCAAAGCGGTGGATCTCCTCGTACCGGATCTTCCCGTTCTCCATATGTGCCAGCAGATGTCTGCCGGAGGATGCGCCGATATCAATCGCCAAATAATATTTCATACTTATCGTTCTCCGATGATATTGCTCTTCTTTTCATAGAGGCAGTCTTCATTGACCTTGATCCCGAAGG
>JAFUUM010000351.1 GCA_017477805.1 Lachnospiraceae bacterium | reverse complement strand
GACAATCTGATCCTGCAGGGCCCCGCCAGAGTGGACAAGAACACCGTTTACACCGAGTACATCGAAGTCACGGATTACGATCCTGAGTACGAAGTGTACCTTCACAGTTTTCACAAAGACGGTCTGATCTACACCTTTGTGACGGATCAGGGCCTGGATACCTTTTATTTCTATTACATTCAGTCGGAAAACCTGGCGGATATCGAGCGCTAAGAGTAAGAAGAACAATCCCAAAAGGGAGAGAAAATGCACGGCAAACAGAACAGAGCGGCAAAGTGCATAAGAGCAGCGAAACGTTTTCTCGGTATCTTTTTGTCCTTGTGTCTTCTTGTGCCGTTTGCTTCTTCCTTAACCCCGGCATCTTCGGTTTATGCGGCAAGGATGATGCGTCTTTCCACTGCAAAGATGGTGGCTGTTGCCCGGAGTGAAAAGATCGAAGCCCTGGAACTGCAGGTGGCAACCAAACAGGCAGCAAAGGAATCCGCCCTCCGTTCGATACGTGAAAAAGAGCGGAACATGAGCACCTTTCGGTGGTCACCCCTCCTTGATTTTTCGTTTCCTACGGATCCGGATGAGGCCGAGGCCTTTGAGTTTCGCTATAAACCCACCCAGCTGCAGTACGACATCGATACATTAAATCATAAGATCACGGACCAGAAACTGGCGGAGTATCAGGATGTGTCCTTGCTCTATATGGATATCATCTCCGCACAGGTCGAGGTTACCTTTCTCAAACAGCGGATCTCCAACTTGGAGACTGCCATCTTAAAGAATAAGGCGCGTCTTGCGGAAGGTACCGTTTCCCAGGACACCATCGACCAGCAGCAGGCTAAGGTGGACGGGCTTTATGACAGCATGGCCTCCGAGGAAACAAAGCTTCTTCGGGCCGAGGAAAAACTGTCGGATAAGCTGGGCTTTTCCGTGACGACCGGTTACAGCTTTGAGGAAGCCTTTACCTCCACCAATATCGACCGTGACAATATCGAGTACCTTCAGGCCTACGCCAAAGAGCGGGATGAGACCGTATTTGAAGCGCGACAGGCGGAAGAACTTGCAAGGCTGGCGTTGATGACCAACTTTGAACTGTGCCGGAGCCAGTACGGCAATAACATCGGCATGATCTCCACCTACGTCCAGCAGGCCCTGGACGGATCCCCCGTCAATAAGCGTTCCTTTAAAAAGGATTACGACGCTTTCTTAAAAAAGATCGATGAACCCTGGCAGGGCAAAAAGAAGATCCTGTTCTTCTCTTTCCCCAAGGAATGGTGGAAGGGAGATATCGACGGCATCCGTTATGTGGAAGATGACCCCTACGTACTTTACCAGACGGCACTGGATTATGAGAGTGCCTTAAAGGAGTACAACAATGCCGTGAAGGAATTAAACGGCAACATTTCCGACGGCTATGACAATTACATCGAGACCAGAAGAGCTTACATCACTGCCCAGAGAAATCTTGTGACCATGCAGCAAAAGCTGATCTATGATGAAGCCTTAAACGCCCTTGGGCAGTTGTCGTTGGACGAATATGAAGCGGAACTGGAGGAATATGAAACTGCCCGAACGGAGTTAAAGGATGCCCTGGTCCTTTACACCTCAACGCTGTTTGAGTACGACAGGACAACCTGCGGAGGAGCTTCGGCATACTTCACGGAAGAAAGTCTCCAGACCCAGGCCGGGTATGGCGGACTCGGGACAAATTTAGGATATGGCGGTATCGACAGCGACCTGGCTCGTATGAGTGCGGTTGTGAAAAAAGGAGCAACCTACAGTATCCGTCCCATCGTGGATTCCCAGGAATTCATGCTGTATATCAACGTCACAGATGATTTCGAATACGAGGTGACTCATTTTGAACTATGGGCGGATAACCGTCAGATCGGGGAGCGGGTAGCCGTTGGAGAGAGCATCCGCCACCTGCGCCTGACGATCCAGGACGTGGATTCTGTTTTTGTCAGACTCTATAACGGCGAAAACTTTGTGGATGACTGCACCATTGATCCCAATGTGAGTTACGGTCCCCTGAACATCACCGTGGCCCATGTCATCGTGGATGAGGAGTTACTGGATCCCATCGGTTCCTATACGGTGGAGGATGACACCAACACGGATATGATCAGGATCCGCTTCACCTTTGACGTGAACGCGATAAAGCGCAATTACAGTCTTGGCACCGAGGTGGCATATTACAACATCAGTACCGAACGGAATCTGTATCTGTTCTCCAACGATCTCGTCGAAGCTGACACACCCTTTACCTACATGTCCTTTATCAAGGGAGACATCGGAAAACTGACCGTAAGACTCTTTTCCGAGGATGGCAGTTACATCGGCGGCGCCTATTTTGATACCGCGACCAAGAAACTCTTTGCCGATACCGACATCACCCAGGAAGATATGCAGGAGATGGCGGCAAGGATGCTTGTTGCGGAACGGAAGGCCAAAGAAATCGCAGACGAGATCTCGAGGTTAAAGGACCTACTGTATACATCCTATTCGCTGGATCCGGATTCCGAGACGGTAACCTACTACCGGGAGCGGATCGCGGAATTGGAATCCCAGCTGTCAAATGTGGCTAACAACGTGACCGCCGCAGAGATCGCGGAAGTTCTGTTATCGGACCCCGAAGAGATCGAAAGACGGGTTTCGGAGATGAAGGTCAAAGATGAGGATACGGAAGGCGAGGAAGAGGAAGAAGACTTATCGGCACAGGAAACAGAGGCCCGCAATACCATCCTTCGGGAAGCGACCGTAGAACTGATCCGGGAGATCAGGGCCACCACAACCAAGGAACAGCTTGAGAAGACCATTATTGAAAAGGAGAGGGAGATTGCAAAGGCCCTCCGGGAATATAACGCAGCCATGGACAGGGGGGACGAGGCGGAAGCCGCAAGGCTGAAGGAAGTCCTTGAGAGTCTCCAGAAAGAAGTGGATGTGGTAAACGCCAAAATGGTGGTCGTGGATGCGGACGAGAGCGTTATTACCGAAGAGGATATGGAGTTTGCGCTGCTCAACTATGGGGACCTGATCTATGCAAAGGCAGAGGAAAAACTCTCCGATGCCATGCTATGGGGAAGTGAGGCCGGACAGTGGGCCAAGGCCTATCTGGAAGCGAACGGACTTCCCGTGGATGAAAGCTCCATGCGGGAGATCGTGAAAAATGCCGGCGGTTTTGCAGAGTTTGAGTATATGCAGAACCGGAAAGAACTCATGGCAAAAGAACTGGAAGAAGCCAGAGCAAAGGTGGAAAAGTACGTCGGTTCCGATTCCGTTATGGAGAGAAACCTTGCGGAGCAGTTGCAAAAGATGGCCACAGCCTACGAAAAAGAGCTGGAAACTCTTCGAGTGGACTTAAAGAAAAAGGACCCCGGAAAAGAAGTCAAAGTCCGGGCATTAAAGGAAGAGTTAAAGCCTCTGGAAGAAGAACTGGCACAGAAGGAAGAAGAATACGGAAATCTTCTCTGTGTGCTCCATCCTTCGCTCGGAATATACAAAAAGGATGAGATGGCGGAGTATACAGCCGCCAGCACCATGCTGAATGCTCTGGTAAGCAAGTACGACAAAGAGCATAAGGAACAGGAAGATCTCATTACTCATAACCAAAACCTTTTGGATAATGAACCTGCCGTCCAGGCAGAATATGAGAAGAAAAAAGCAGAGTATCAGCAGAAACTAAATAGTGCCCAGGACGAGTACAATTCCAAAATGTCGGATTCGGATTATCGGGCAGTGGACAACGACAAGTGGTACACCTACCTCTGGACCAGCCGGGGCGCCATCACAAACAAGATCAGCCAGATGCGAAGCGATATTACCAAATGGACGAACGCCCTGAATGCTCTGAATGCGGAATACGACCGGTTCAGTACAGCGGAAAAGTCGGAAGCGTATTATCAGCAGATTCGAAACGATCTTGCTGCGGCAACAGAAAAGAAGGAAACTCTGGAGCAGGCATATCGGGAAGAACTGCCTCCCGCACAGGACCGCGTCCGTGTTGCCAACAGCAAAGTTCTGGAAAAGGAAAAAGAATGGAATGAGTCGGAAGAGCGTCGCATCGTTTTGGATGCGGAGATCACGGCATTAAAGCGCAGGATCAATGAGATCCAGACGGATATCAACGAGTATTAT
>JAFUUM010000350.1 GCA_017477805.1 Lachnospiraceae bacterium | reverse complement strand
CGATACCGAAACGCCCATCGAATGGAATGAAGACGGAGAGATCTCCACTCAGGGTGTTGTTCTTTATCATTTTACGATCGAAGGGGATGTGGTGAATCTGGACATGATGGGAAATCCCATTATTTTCCTCCGAAAAGGAGCTGATACACCGGATACGCTTGTGGCGGGCGATAAGAAAGAAACAGAAGCAGGAGAGTACATCTCCGTTCAATCAGCTAAAGGCTTTGATCTGTACTATGCGTATCAGATGGCCATCGGAGACGACACCTTCTATGATTGTCTGCAGATGGGTATGTCTCCCGAGAACACAAAACTCCAGGTCAATAACGAAGGCAGTGTTTACGTGACCATGGGCGGTTACGAGACCAAGTTCATTTTTGCAAACGGAAAAGTGTCTACTGACGGCATGGATCTGTATACCTATGAAGTTGTAAGCAACGATGAGATTGACCTGAATATGCAGGGAACCACCTACCGTTTTGTCCGCGAAGACTCAGACCTTGCAAAGAGTGTCGGCCTGACCGGAGATGCTGTTGCAGGTTCCGGAGGCGTTTATATTCCTAACCCCGGTGAACTGGAAGCAGAATTTGAAGGCGGTCAGCTGTTCTATACCGAACGAAATGGCGAAGCCATCATCAATTATATTTCGCTGTACGATAAAGCAAAGGATCTGTACATCCCTGAAGAAGTTAATGGCTTACTTGTTGTTGGCGTAGAGAAGATCGGCGGAAATATCGAGAATCTCTATTATCCTTATGGCATTTATGAGATCGACAGACCGATCGGACCGGTCGTTGGTGTAAAAACCATTTTCTTCGGGTACGGCGATCATGACTGCCGGCTTAGTTATATCTTTCAAGGGTTGGAACACGGCGAAAACCTGACGAAAATTGTTTTTCACGAAAGTATTAAGGATATCGGATGGTCCGCCAAAACGTTCCATGATCCAGAAGCCTTTCCAAACCTGTGCGAAGTGGTGAATCCACCGTTAAAATGGCGTCAGGGTATTGAAAACCACGAGAAACTGTTGGCTCTTTTAGCAGAGCAAGATCCGAACAATTTCATCATTCAGCCCAGTGAAAAAGTGACATCCTTGGCAAAGGAGATCACCGCAGATTGTAAAACGGATGAAGAAAAACTCTACGCAATATCCGAATGGATCTGCGAGAATATCCAATATGATATTTCCTATAATTATCATAATTACCTGAAAGAATATCTTCCGGATATTGTTACAGACGATATACTGGAAAGCCATACCTGCGTATGCTCCGGGTATTCCCATTTAACCAAGGAAATGTGCAATGCCGTTGGCATTCCGGCAGTTTATATTGTGGGAGATATGGCCGGGATCAAACACGCCTGGAATGCGGTCTACATTAACGGCAAATGGGGACTGTACGATAATACCGAAAATGATACGGACTATAATGTAGATATATCCTTATTCCGGGATATGGACGAATACTATGAAGCCATAGAATCCTCGAAAATAACCTATGAACAATATCTGGCAAATAAAGAATTACAGGAAGCGTACACCTGGGAAGAACTGGAATCCATACAAAATGCAGAAAAAGAAAGCCAGACCTTTGCGGAACATCATCCGTACTATAATATCAACACGGTATTAATGAGTGCCAACCGTATACCTGAGAAATATGAGGGAATCAAGTTCCTGGACGGTAATGTGATCGAATAATTCGCTTATTTTATTTCTTTTCAATAAACTATAATCCCTGCGGTGTTAATCGAACCGCAGGGATTTTTATATCGATATCTAATAGTTTAACGAACATATTATGACGGATTAGTAATTCCAGGCGATAGTGAATCATATAGTTTAACGAATTAGTTGGGACGGCCAAATACATAAAGTGGGACGGATCGTATTATAATCCGTCCCAACTATTCGTTAAACTATGCTTTTGCGAATAGATACCTGTCTATCCCTACATCTACCCTATGATCTTTCCGGACTTCAATTTAGCCAAAAAGCCTTCAATGGGCATGGGTCTGTCGATCAGATACCCCTGCATCAGATTGCAGCCAAGGGATCTCATGAACTCCAGTTGTTCCTGGGTCTCAATTCCCTCGGCAACCGCCGGTACGGAAAGTTCCCCGGCAAGCCTTACGGTGTTATTGAGCATGATCTTATCTGTTTCAGAGTCCAAGCCTGCTCGAACGTAGGTCTTATCGATCTTCAGATAGTCTGCCGAATGCTCTCTGAACAGATTCAGGGACGAATATACGGAACCGAAATCGTCGATGCAAAGCCGGATCCCGTATTCCTTGGCTTTCTTAACGAAGACCATCATCCGTTTGCTTTCCTGTTGATCGACGCTTTCTTTCATCTCAATGATGATCAGTTCTTTCGGAATTTGATATTTTTCTAACAAATCCAGAATATTTTTAACGACTTCAGGTTCATCCAGATGTTTTAGCGAAAAGTTCACCGCCACAGGAACCGGTTTAATATCCCCGGCATTGCGGATCCGGTTGATATCCTTGCAAACCTGTTCAAGCATGAAATAATCCAAGGTGTTGATGCTGTCATCGGTCTCCAGATTACGGATATACTCTTTCGCTTCCATCATGCGGCCGTCATAGAGCCATCTGGAGAACACTTCTGCCCCAACGATCTCGTTCTTATCCACATCCACAACAGACTGGTAATAGGGAATGAACTCGCCGGCCCGATGCGCATAGGGAAACCGAACGATCAGTTGTTTTACCCGAATGCTCTGCTCCTGTAACTCTTTGGACATAAAGACATAGGGCTTATGGACCACATTCTTGGCAATGGCCAGCGCACTTGCAGCCATGGAGATCACCTGGCCGAACTCTTTTATGTCCCCGTCGATCTCCAAAACGCCTGCGGTGGCAAACACCTTTAAGGGAGAACGGAATCCGCCCTTTTCTCCATAGGTGAGCACACCCTTTTCACAGATCATCTTCAGGAAGTCACCGGTCTTTTCTTTCCGAATGAGGGCTACAAAATTATCACCGCCAAGATGACCAACAACCTCACCGTGATCCGCAAATGCATCCAGTGCCGCAGCGTATCGTTTGATAATCTCATTTCCTTCATCATTTCCAAAACGTCTGTTGACTAATGAAAAGCCCCGAAGATTGAAATAATAGGAATTATAATCCTGAAGGGTGCCGTCTTCCATATATTGCCGCAAATACGGCAGATAACCACCGGCATTGGGAAGTCCAGTCAGATAGGAAGTCAGTTTGGAATTCTTCAGCCGGTTGGAAGCCACAAGACGCCCAACGTAATTCATGATGATGTTGAAGCAGATATGTAGGACATTACGTTCTTCTTCCGAAAAAGAATCATGTCCCGGAATGACGAATACCTGAAAACGAAGAGGTACCATAGGGGTCTCCAATGGTTCTTCCATCTTCTCTCCGGCCCCTAACATCCCCTGCCGAAACGGAATGGTCCGTTTTCCTTCCGGTCCTCTGGGACGTCTGTCCATCTTTTCGATGAGATCGATATCCGGAATGTTG
>JAFUUM010000349.1 GCA_017477805.1 Lachnospiraceae bacterium | reverse complement strand
TGTCAGGAACCTTGCGCCTCTGGCGGGCTCTCTGGCAGCGGCACTTGTTCTTCTTGCGATCTTTGTGACGGATGTCTTCGGCTACGACCGTTATGTTCCCAAGGTGGATCAGGTACGGGATCTGGCAGTCCGGTTTGAGTTCAATAACATGTACCGGTCCAATTATCTTGATGAAAATGCCAAGATCAACTACGACGGTTACAATAACGCCAGAGCCAGAGTCCTGGAAGATATGAAGATCAAGGATCCCGCAGTGGTGCTTGCTCTTGCGGAACGTCATATGGGCAAAGATAAAGCCTGGGATGATTACAGCCATGGTCAGTATGTGGTGGTGAAATACCGCCTGCGCTGCGGAAGAGTGGTGTACCGTGAATTTATCGTAGATCTGGTGGAAGATGCGGATCTGTTAAATGCTCTGTTTGCGGATCCGGATTTCAAGAACGGTCTTTCCCAGGTGGATGACGAGGTGATGGCACAGTATGCAGCCACCGCCATCCCCTACTTTAACAACAGCTTTAAGGAGATCCCCGTCCGGGATGACAATTCCCTGAGACTTCTGGAAGCCTACCGTCAGGATTATTTGGATATGACCTATGATGAGGCCTATAACGAGATCCCTGTGGGCTTTTTGGAAATGACACGGAAAAATGAATACGGAAGACCGGAGAGTATTGAATTTACGGTACTTCCTTCCTTTGACCGGACCATTGAATTCTTAAAGGAACACAAGTCCTACGAGACTTCTTCCATCAATGTCGAGAGCATTTCCTCCGTCACCGTGACCTGGTACGAAGAAGTCGAATACTATGACACCTCATACTATGATGTGGAACCCGGTGATAATACGACGTATTACACCACCGACAGGGCGGTTTCCGAAGAATTCTCGGACGCTGAGAAACTGAATGAGATCGTTCCTTATCTGGTGCCTACGGAACTGGCTGACAGAGCCTTTGTGGCCTCCGGTATCAACTGGAATCTGGATGTGATCGTGGAAGGTGCCGACAACGACGCCGGATACGCAGCGGATTACAATGCTCACGGTATCTGTTTTGTAAGAGACCGGCTCCCCGGTATCGTCAGCAAGCTCATGGAGAGTGAGAATGCACGTTAAAAGGTACAAAAAAACACCCCGAAAGCCGTGCAATCATTGAGGAAACATTGTAATATAGGGGGGTAGAATGATCGTCATTTGACGGCGTGCCTGCCTCACATAATAGAAAAAGGGAAATCTTACATGGATAATCATTTGGAGATGACCGAAAACACATCTTCGAAGCCCAAAGACAGCGTGATCTCCGTGAAGAACCTTTATAAGATCTACAAACTCGGCGAAGAGCGGGTGCGGGCCCTGAACGGGGTCAGCTTTGAAATCGGCCGCGGCGAGTTCTGTGCCATCGTCGGTACTTCCGGCTCCGGTAAGTCAACACTCCTTAATATGTTGGCGGGGCTGGAAAAACCCACGAAGGGTGAGATCGTCTTAGAGGGGACTCATATCGAGAATAAGAACGAGAATCAGCTGGTGGCTTTTCGAAGACAGCATATCGGCTTTATCTTTCAGGCCTACGACCTTTTACCCAGCCTCACCGCATTGGAAAACGTGGCGCTGCCGCTGTCATTCCAGGGGATCCGCAGAAAAGAGCGGAACATGCGGGCCAACAAGATGCTGGATATGGTCGGTCTGGAAAAGTACAAAAAACATAAGCCCACCCAGATGTCCGGCGGACAGCAGCAGCGTGTGGGTATGGCCAGAGCCCTGGTGGTAAGGCCGGATATCATATTTGCGGATGAGCCTACGGGAAACCTGGACTCCGTTACCTCGGAAGAGATGATGCATCTGATGCAGAATGTGGTGCGGAAAAAGGGCCAGACACTGGTCATGGTAACTCATGACGACCATCTTGCTTCCTACGCGGACCGGATCATCCGGATCCAGGATGGTAAGATCCTCTCAAACACGCTGGTCCAGCGGGAGGAGACGGAGAAAGCGAAGAAACCGGATGATGCTTTGCAGGATCCGGATGAGGAAAAGACCGTAGCACCGACAACGTAAACAACTCGGAAAAACAAAACTAAGGGAAATCGAGGAAATCATGAAAAACAGGATTTGGAATTCCATCAAAACAAAACTGCTGATTGGGGCTTTGGGCGCATCGCTTGCTTTTTCCGGAGCTGTATCCGGAGTGGGAAGCGTCACCGCCTACGCTGATCTTTCGGAAGCTGATATCGAAGCTCTCGCAAAAAAGCAGGCTGAACTTGCGGCACAGCAGGCCATAGAAGATGCAAGGAGTGAAGCTATTGCGGCATGGCAGCAGGAATACGACAAACTTCGCATTTCTCATGATAACGGTACGGCTGAACAGCAGCAGAAAGTATTTGATATCATGCAGGAAGCCAAGGAAAATGTGAAAAAGATGACCAATGCGGCGCTGATCGAGAGTTATCAGGCAACGGTTCTCCTGGAGATGGACAGGGTTTACAATGTGACCCCGGCAGATGTATCCAGTTATTTGGGCTTGGCTGACACGGCGAAGATGATCCAGTGTAAATACGGGGATATCGTAACCCTGCCCTTCC
>JAFUUM010000348.1 GCA_017477805.1 Lachnospiraceae bacterium | reverse complement strand
GATCCCCAAGCCGGAAACGGCGGTTTAAAAGGATCGGAAGTTAAAAATACAGGAAGATGAGGAGAAAACAGTTATGAAAAGAGAAGAATTGATCAAAGAACTTGGCTATGAACTGCCGGGAATGAGCGTTCCCGCGGCCATGTATCTGCCCATCGTGCAGACGGGAAATCTTTGCTTTGTGTCGGGACAGATCCCCACAAAGGACGGAAAACTGGCCTACACTGGAAAAGTAGGAGAAGAAAGGACCCTGGAAGATGCTCAGGCGGCAGCAAGGATCTGCGTGTTAAATGCCTGCGCAGCCTTAAAGATGCAGGTGGGAGACCTTGATAAGGTAAAACGGATCGTAAAGGTTCAGGCTTTTGTGGCCACTGCCAACGGATTTGACCAGCAGCACATCGTGGTCAACGCCGCATCCGAGTTATTATTCCAGATCTTCGGAGAAGATGGTCGCCATGCAAGAACGGCTGTAGGTGTTAACCAGCTGCCCATGGATGCCACCATCGAGATCGAACTCATCGCGGAAGTGGAAGCATAAGCGGTTCCGCATTTTGAAAATAAAGAAAACGAAAAGAGAGAAAAACAATGACAGAACAGACAAAGAAGGCGCTTGATACCGTAAGGGAGGTACTGGCCCTTCAGGCAAAATACCAGCATGCCTGCAATGTACTTAATTATGATATGGAGACCATCTGTCCCGAACAGGGAATGGAGGCTCAGGGAGAAGTGGCTTCCTTCTTATCCAACGAAGCCTTTAAATTGCAGAAAGATGAGAAGTTCATTGAGGCTGCAGAGACCCTCTATGCCAACAGAGAAGAACTGGATGAATTCGACCGGGTTCAGGCGGTGCAGCTCCACAGAGATTATCTGCGGACCAAGAACATCACGCCCGAAAAGCAGATGGAGTTTTCCCTTGTTTACAACAAGGCATTCGTAGACTGGACGGCAGCCAGAAAGGCTTCTGATTTTTCCCTGTTTGCAGATTCTCTGGAAGCTGTGGACAAAGTGGGAAAAGAGAGCATTGCCCTCAGGGAAGAAGATCCCGAGGAGAAAGGTTATTCCGTATTTGATAAGATGCTCAACGACTATGAGCGGGGCATGATCTCAAGCCGTCTGGATGAGACCTTTGAGAGATGCAAGGAGGTTCTAGTTCCCCTTCTTCAGAAGATCATGAAGAGCGGAAAGACCATCCGCACCGACTTCCTCAGCAGAGAAGTAACGGACGAGCAGCAAAAGAGAATGTCCGACTATCTTCTGGAACTCATGGGATTTGATTTTAAGAGAGGGGCTTACACAACCTCCGAGCATCCCTTTACCAGCGGCATGGCAAGAGATGACATCCGTGTGACCACTCATTATTACCCCACCATGTTCTTATCCTCCATGTACTCCATCATCCACGAAGGAGGACATGCTTTATTCGAACAGCTTCAGCCCGGGGAAAACTACGATCACTTTATTGAGTATTACAAGACCCTTGGCATACATGAGTCCGTATCGAGGTTTTACGAGAACCGCATCGGCAGATCCAGGGCCTTTGTACATCTGATCTATCCCAAGGTCTGCGAGATCTTCCCCCAGGTCATGGGAGATGTTTCCGAAGAAGAACTGTACCTGGCACTGAACCTGGTGGAGCCTTCCCTGATCCGTACGGAGGCAGATGAGTTTACTTATACCCTGCATATCATCATCCGTTACGAGATCGAAAAGGAGATCGTTGCAGGCACCCTGCCCGTACGGGACGTGCAGAGAAGATGGAACGAGAAGTACAAAGAGTATCTGGGGATCGAACCCTCCAACGACAGAGAGGGTGTCCTTCAGGATGTACACTGGACTTCCGGATTCGGATATTTCCCGACTTATGCCATCGGTAACATGTACAATGCCATGTACTATAACCGTATGAAGAATGAGATCGATGTGGAAGGCGCCATCGAAAAGGGCGACTTTGCGACGGTCAATAACTGGATGAAAGAGAACGTCTTCAAAAAGGCAGACAGACTTGCCCCCGGTGAGTGGATCAAAGATATCACCGGAAGAGAGTTTACGCCGGAAGATTTCTTGACCTATATCACAGAGAAATATTCGGAGATCTACGGATTGGAAGGATAAATATATGAAAATGGTAATTCAGAGGGTGGATGAAGCCTCCGTTACCGTAAACGGATCGGTTTGTGGCAAGATCGAAAAAGGCTTTCTTGTCCTCCTTGGCGTGGGCCATGGCGACAGCGAAGCCATAGCCGATAAGATGATCAAGAAGATGACGGGACTTCGGATCTTTTCCGATGAAAACGGAAAGACCAACCTGTCGCTTAAAGATGTGGGGGGAAACCTCCTGATCATTTCCCAGTTTACGCTGTATGCGGACTGCAAACACGGCTACCGTCCCAGCTTTACGGAGGCAGGTGCTCCGGATGAGGCGGAAAGACTTTACGAATATGTGCTTTCGGAGTGCAGAAAGGAATTCCCGGATCTGCAGCATGGCATGTTCGGAGAGCATATGGACGTGAAACTTCAGAATAACGGCCCTTTTACCATTTTACTGGATTCGGAGGAACTGTATGGCTAAGATCAAAGACGTATTATCGGAGAACAGACCGACTTTATCTTTTGAAGTATTCCCGCCCAAGAGCGCGGATCTTTATGAGAGCGTGGAGAAGGCAGCAGGGGAGATCGCTGCCCTGAACCCTTCCTTTATGAGCGTTACCTGCGGAGCAGGCGGCGGAAACAGACAGTATACCGTGGAGATCGCAGCGGACTTAAGGAACCGTTTCAACGTATCTTCCCTGGCACACCTGACCTGCGTGGCAGCGACGAAAGAGAGCGTGGATACCGCCATTGCGGACATGAAGACCCACGGCATCGAAAACGTGCTGGCTCTTCGGGGAGACCTGCCTGCAGGCATGGAAGCCCTGCCGGAAAACGTTGCCTTCCATCATGCAAACGAGCTGGTGGAGTATATCCGTGCAAACTCCGATCTTTGCATCGGCGGTGCCTGCTATCCCGAGGGACATCCCGAGGCCGGCAGCAAGGATGAGGACATCAAAAACTTAAAGAGAAAAGTGGACACAGGCTGTGATTTCCTGACCACTCAGATGTTTTTTGACAACAGCATCTTATATAACTATCTGTACCGGATCCGGGAAGCAGGCATCGAAGTACCGGTGTGCGCAGGCATCATGCCCATCACCAACGCCAAGTCCGCAAAACGTTCCGTGGAACTGTCGGGGTGTGTGTTCCCTGCAAGATTCAGAGCTTTGATGGATCGTTTCGGTTCCGACCCCGGTGCCATGATGCAGGCCGGGATCGCTTATGCTACGGATCAGATCATCGATCTGATCGCAAACGGTGTGTATCACATTCATGTGTATTCCATGAACAAACCCGAAGTGGCAAGGGGGATCGCGGCCAATCTGTCGCAGATCATCAAATAAAAGAGGTATTCATGGAACGGATCGGAAAACTGCCCATGGAGATCCCCCGTCAGGAGGTCTACCGGTATATGGGTTACAAAAACGGAAACAGACCGGATGCGGAAGCGGAT
>JAFUUM010000347.1 GCA_017477805.1 Lachnospiraceae bacterium | reverse complement strand
TTATTCCGGGATCAAATATCCCACAGGGACCCTGACCTTTACTTATGTGAACGTTACGGAGACGGTTACTACCACAGATCCCGTTACAGGCCAATCCACCACGGTGGAAGGCAGCAGTGAGCCCAAGGTAGTTACCAGAGCCATTACCTTTACCCAGGAGTAGATCATCATCTCCAAGACCCGCCGAAGGCACCTTTGGGGTGCTGCAGGGTTGCGGTGCAGAACACAGGGGGATATGCATGCAGGGAAAGATCCTGAAGGGGATTTCCGGATTTTATTACGTATATGCTGAAAACAAGATTCTCTATGCCTGTAAGGCAAAGGGAATCTTTCGTTTACAGAACATTAAACCGTTGGTGGGGGATAATGTGGAGCTGGAAGTGACCCATGAAGGAGATCTGGAAGGAAATATCACCAGGATCCTTCAAAGACACAGTGAACTGATCCGGCCTGCGGTGGCTAATATCGATCAGGCCCTGGTGATCTTTGCCATCACCCATCCCGATCCCAACTTAAATCTGCTGGACCGGTTCCTCATCATGATGGAACAGCAGGGACTGCCCTGCGTCATCTGCTTTAACAAGAGCGACATCAGCTCTGAGGAAGAGAGAGCACTGTTACAGGCTACCTATGAACATGCGGGTTACCGTGTGGTGTTCTTTTCCGCCTTGCAAAAACAGGGCCTGGATGAGATCAAAGAGATCTTAAAAGATAAGACCACAACGGTGGCAGGTCCCAGCGGTGTTGGGAAATCATCCCTGATCAATGCTCTTTGTCCCGATGCCAATATGGAAGTGGGGGAGATCAGCAGAAAGATCAAACGGGGGAAAAACACCACCCGCCATACCGAGATCTTTGCAGTGGAAAGCGGTGGGTTCATTATGGACACCCCGGGCTTGAGCTCCCTGAATCTGTTCTCTTTGGAAAAAGAGGATGTGAAAGACTATTATTCGGAATTCCGTCCCTATGACGGAAAATGCCGTTTCGCCAGTTGTGTTCACGTCAGTGAGCCCGACTGTGCCGTGAAAACTGCCGTAAAAGCCGGTGAGATCAGCAAGATCCGGTATGACAACTACAGGCAGTTTTACGAAGAACTGAAAGATACAAACAGGAGGAAATGATAAATATGATGAAGTGTTCTGAAATGCCCTATGAACGGGTTGATATGGAAAAGGTGAAAGCCTTTTTTGAAAAACTGTTAAAAGACTCCGCAGAGGCAAAAAGCGGAGAAGAGCAGTTTGCTCTGCACAAGAAATACTATGAATTCGTTGATGATGTGTTCACCAACATCCGTCTGGCCACCTTCCGCCACGACTGCGATACATCACTGGAATTCTACGAAAAGGAAAAGGACTACATCGATGAGATCGAGCCCGTGATCCGGGATTACATGACCAGATACAGCAAAGTCCTTTATGCTTCTCCTTTCAGATCCTATCTGGAAGAGAAGATCGGCAAGGTTGCATTCAAAAACATGGAGCTGTCCATTTCCTCCATGGATGAAAAGATCCTGCCCCTCATGCAGGAAGAGAATGCCCTGATCAGCAGATACGACAAGATCATCGCATCCGCCAAGATCCCTTTTGACGGAGAAGAGTATAATATCTCCCTGCTCCGCAAATTTCTGACTTCCAGCGACCAGGATGTCAGAAAACGTGCCTGGAAGGCCCTCAGTGAGTATTTTGAATCCGTGACGGACGAGATCGATGAGATTTATGACGAACTGGTAAAGAACCGTACCAGGCAGGCAAAAGAGCTGGGTTATCAGAATTATGTGGAACTGGGATACAAGCGGATGATGCGGAATTCCTACGGCAGAGAGCAGGTGGAGAATTTCCGCAGACAGGTAAAGGAGTCCTTTGTTCCTTTTGTTTCCAAACTGCAGGAAGAAAGAAAAGCGCAGATCGGCGTATCGGACTTAAAGTACTACGACAACGACGTGTTCTTCAAAAACGGAAATCCTGCTCCCACCGGTACTCCCGAGGAGATCCTGAAGGCCGGTCAGAACATGTACCACGAGCTTTCTCCGGAGACCGGAGAGTTCATCGATTTCATGATCGACAACGAACTCTTTGATGTGCTTGGAAGAAAGACCAAAAAGCAGGGCGGTTACATGGACATGCTGCCCAAGTACAAAGCACCCATCGTGTTTGCAAACTTTAACGGGACAAGCTCCGATGTGGATGTGATCACGCACGAGTGCGGACATGCGTTCCAGGGATACCTGACAAGAAATGAAGAGATCGAAGAGCATAACGATCTGACCATGGAGACCGCCGAGATTCACTCCATGTCCATGGAGTATTTTACCTACGGCTGGATGGAAAAGTTCTTCGGGAACAGAGCAGGCGAGTATCTGAAGATGCATCTGGAAGACTCCGTAACCTTTATTCCCTACGGATGCATGGTGGATGAGTTCCAGCATATCGTTTACGACAAACCGGAGATGACTCCTGCGGAGAGAAAACAGGTTTGGAAGGATTTGGAGAAGATCTACAGACCCTGGCTGGATTTCGACAAAGATCCTTTCTATGGCGAAGGCGGCTGGTGGCAGAGACAGGGCCACATCTTCTGGAGCCCTTTCTATTACATCGACTACGTGCTGGCGAGCGTAGTGGCCATGCAGTTTAAGGTCTGGATGGATAAAGATTTTAATGATGCATGGAAACATTATCTGGAATTGTGTAGGCTTTCGGTAAAGGATTTTTATGAAACGGAACTTCGCGAAGTGGGCTTAAAGAGTCCCTTCAGCGACGGTACCATTGAAGAGCTGGCAGAGGAATTGAAAAAGAAGACTCTGTAAGAGGTTGCCGGATGAAAGAGAACAATGCCGTTACAAAGAGAGTCTGGTTAACGATCCTGAGTGTGTTGGCATTTCTGATTATCTGTTATGTGGTCCTGGAATGGGATTTGGGTCGAAAACTGGCAAGCGGAAAATACACGGATTTTTCTGAAGGATGGAAGACCCTTCAGGGAGAGGCCGTGGATGTAAGCAAGCTGTCAGCAGGAGATTACGGCGGATCCGTGATCCTTGTAAGAAACCTGCCCGAAACGGAAACGGATCTTCAGGATTTCTGCTTTGTCGGAAACAACGTGAATGTTTGCGTTAAAGTGGGAGACCGGGTTGCCTACGAATTTAAGAGCCGTGCGAATTTCACCGGCTGGGGCTGCGGCTATGTGTTCCACAGTGCGGACCTAAAAGAGAGCGATGCGGGAAAAGAACTGAGACTGGAACTGTCCTCCGTTTTCCCGCATAAGAGCGGCGGCAGGATCAGCAATATGTATATCTGCAAAACAGCGGACTATATGCGTCTTTTGCTGGAACAGGAAGGGTTCCCCGCAACGCTGGCAATGATCGTCATTGTTTTCGGTGTGCTGATCTGTGTGATCTATCTGTGGATTCCGTCCAAAATGGCGCTTCCTTACGACTTAAGGGCTTTGGGATCGGCTATGCTTCTGCTTGGGCTCTGGAGTCTGGAAGATACCGGGATCCTGGGAGTGATGTCCGGAAACATTTATATGATCCGCACGATGGACTACACCCTTCTTGTGATCGCCGTGGCGCCAGCTCTTATGTTTGTCAATTCCGTGACCAGACATAAGAGAAAGCTTTACAACTACATTGCCATGGCCATTCCCATTGTGAGTATTGGGGTTATGGCGTCTCTTCGGTACGGGTACGGCATTGACATGAACCGGCTGAATGTGATCAAGTACATTGCCTATTTCATGTGCCTTCTTACGGCAGTGGCGATCCTGTTTGAAGACCGGCTGTATTACAGAAAGCAGGGAACCGTGGCCGCTAACCGGAGGGATAATCTCTTCTTCCTTTCCGGGATCAGTATCATCACCATCTGCTCCGTGGCGGATCTGTTCATTTATATATTCCGGTTGCAGATCTTTAAAAATCACGGCAATTTCCTCCGGATCGGCCTTGGTCTGTTTGCCATCAGCATGCTGCTCCAGTTCCTTCACTGGTGGTCCGGTGAGCGTACCGCCATCGAACGGGATCGTTTTATCAACAGGCTTCTGCAGTATGCGGTATCTGCCAATGACCCTGAGACCAGTATCCATGCGGTGCTGGAGTATCTGGGAACGGAACTGATGGCGGACAGGGCCTATATTTTTGAAGAAAACAAAGACCACACATTTGATAACACCTATGAGTGGTGCCGGGAGGGGGTAACGCCTGAGATCGGCAATCTGCAGGGGCTTCCTTATGAAGGCGTTGTGGATGTGTGGTATGAACAGTATCGTAAAGATAATCAAATTCTTATTTACGATATTGAATCCTACCGGAAAGTCAGCGAGAACATGTATCAGGTCTTAAAGCCCCAGGGCATTCAGACGCTGGTAACAGGGCCCATGATGGCAAACGGTTCCTACATCGGGTTCTTCGGTGTGGATAATCCGCCGAAAGAAAGGATGCAGGAGATCTCGGAGATCATCCGGCTGCTTGGATACTTTATTTCCCAGCTGGTACAGCAACGGGAATTCCAGAAACAGTTAAAACTCTACAGCTATTATGATTCCCTGACGGGAGCCAAAAACAGAAGAGCCTACGAGGAATTCGAGATCACTGAACCCGAGGGACCTTACGGTACGATCCTGTGCGATATCAACGGCCTTAAGAGGGTCAACGATTCCAGTGGGCATGAGGCCGGAGATGTACTGATCACGGATGTTTCCTCTTCGTTGATGGAAGCTTTCGGTGCCGAGAACGTATACCGGCTCGGCGGCGACGAGTTCGTTGTTTACTCGCCGGACCCCACGGAAGAGATCTTCCTGGAAAAGACCGCCAAGGTCAAGGACCGTCTGGAACAGAAGAACCGCAGCGCATCCATCGGCGCGGTATACTGTTCGGACGGTAAGACTTCTTATAAGATCATGACCTCCGCAGCCGATTCCAGGATGTACGAGGAAAAGGAAAAATATTATCAGGGAAAACGTGACCGCCGAGGCACCCTGGAGCACGACGGAAAATGATAAAAAATCTATAAAATAGAGGGTTTTCACCCCTTTATCAGAAAAACCGTAAAAATAAGAGAAAAAACGAGCATGCTCGAGAAAAAGTGAGTATGCTCGTTTTTTACGGAATTGCAAAGAAACATAGTGAACAATAAACTATGTTTTAGTTGTTAGCACTCAGACAAAAAGAGTGCTAACAGACCATAGAAAAGGATTAGGAGGCAAGTATCATGAAATTAGTACCGCTTGGTGACAGAGTCGTATTAAAACCCCTCGTAGCAGAGGAAACAACGAAGTCCGGCATCGTTCTTCCCGGACAGGATAAGGAAAAGCCCCAGCAGGCTGAGGTTGTAGCAGTTGGCCCCGGTACTTCCGAAGTGAAGATGGAAGTAAAGAAGGGTGACAAGGTTATTTTCTCCAAGTACTCCGGAACGGAAGTAAAGCTGGAAGAGAATGACAAGTACATCGTTGTAAAACAGGAAGATATTCTTGCGATCATCAAATAAGAAATCCATTTAGGAGGACAAAACAATGGCAAAAGAGATCAAAAACGGCGCAGAAGCCCGTCAGGCACTGCAGGCCGGTGTAGATAAGCTGGCAGATACCGTCAGAGTAACCTTAGGACCCAAGGGTAGAAACGTAGTACTGGACAAGTCCTACGGCGCACCCCTGATCACCAACGATGGTGTTACCATCGCAAAAGAGATCGAGTTAAAAGATCCCTATGAGAACATGGGTGCGCAGCTGGTTAAGGAAGTTGCAACCAAGACCAACGACGTTGCAGGTGACGGTACCACTACCGCAACCGTTCTGGCACAGGCCATGATCGATGAAGGTATGAAGAACCTGGCTGCAGGTGCTAACCCCATCATCCTCAGAAAGGGTATGAAGAAAGCTACCGAGTGTGCTGTTGAGTCCCTGAAGGACATGAGCACCAAGGTGAAAGGCAAAGATCAGATCGCTAAGGTTGCTGCAATCTCCGCAGGAGATGACGCAGTAGGCGAGATGGTTGCAGATGCTATGGAGAAGGTTTCCAGAGACGGTGTTATTACCATCGAAGAGTCCAAGACCATGCAGACCGAACTGGATCTTGTAGAAGGTATGCAGTTCGACAGAGGATATGTCAGCGCTTACATGTGTACCGATATGGACAAGATGGAAGCAGTTTTGGACGATCCTTGCATCCTGATCACCGATAAGAAGATCAGCAACATCCAGGACATCCTGCCCATCCTTGAGCAGATCGTACAGAGCGGCGCCCGTCTCCTGATCGTTGCGGAAGACGTAGAAGGTGAAGCTCTTACCACCCTGATCGTTAATAAACTTCGTGGTACCTTCAATGTTGTTGCTGTTAAGGCTCCCGGCTACGGCGACAGAAGAAAGGCTATGCTGGAAGATATCGCAGTACTGACCGGCGGACAGGTTATCTCCTCCGACCTTGGTCTGGAACTGAAGGATGCTACCATGGATATGCTCGGTAGAGCAAAATCCGTTAAGGTTCAGAAAGAGAACACGGTTATCGTTGACGGCTGCGGCAAGAAGACCGATATCCAGAACCGTATCAAACAGATCAAGAACCAGATCGAAGAGACCACTTCCGATTTCGACAGAGAAAAGCTCCAGGAGAGACTTGCAAAGCTGTCCGGCGGCGTAGCAGTTATCAGAGTAGGTGCTGCAACCGAGACCGAAATGAAGGAAGCAAAGCTTCGTATGGAAGATGCTCTGAACGCAACCAGAGCAGCAGTGGAAGAGGGCGTTATCTCCGGTGGCGGTTCCGCTTACATCCACGCTTCCAAGAAGGTTGAGAAACTGGCTGAGAAGCTCACCGGCGACGAGAAGACCGGCGCAGAGATCGTTATGGCCGCTCTGAAGGCTCCTCTGTTCTACATCGCAAGCAACGCAGGTCTTGAAGGCGCTGTTATCATCAACAAAGTATACGAGTCCAAAGTCGGCACCGGTTACGATGCCCTGAACGATAAGTATGTGGATATGGTATCCGCAGGCATCCTGGATCCCGTTAAGGTAACCAGAAGCGCACTGCAGAACGCTACTTCCGTAGCATCCACCTTCCTGACCACTGAGTCCGCAGTGGCCGAGATCAAAGAAGACGTTCCCGCTCCCGCAATGCCCGCAGGGGGTGGAATGGGAATGATGTAACAGGCGCGAAACGCAACCAAGCGACGACGAAGTCGGCATTTGGTTGCGGGCGCCGTTAACGAGAAAAGGCGGATGCGATAGCAGACGCAAAAGCTGCGAAGCAGCGACTTTTCGAGTCTAAGCGTAAATAAAAGAGGTCTGAAACCGAGCGTGTTTACACGCAGGAGGTTTCAAGGCCTCTTTTTTTGGTATAGGGCGAAGCCCGGTAACGAGGAAAACGCGCAGCGTTTTTCGAGTTTGCATGACGAAAGCTGCGAAGCAGCGACTTTTCGAGTTTGCATGACTTCTATTTTGCTGTTTTGTGCCTAGGAGCTTGTGAATTCATTTCCTTAGACAATATGTAATGACCTCCATTTTGTAGCAACGTGGATTTACCTGTATACTAAAGTCGCTAAACAAAGGTAACAGGGATTACCGCATACAAAAGGAGGTCACTAAATGAATAATAACACAATCTACGTTGGGAT
>JAFUUM010000346.1 GCA_017477805.1 Lachnospiraceae bacterium | reverse complement strand
ACGGAGAGTACTACGAAGAAAAAACTGACGGGGAATTCTACGAGACCGACGGGGAAGATGCAGATTTCTACGAAGGCGAGATCGGCTACGAAGAAACCGACGGCGATTACTACGAAGATGATGAGGAATACTACGAGGACGATGAAGACGAGGATCTCGAGTATTCCGATGAGGAATATGACGAAGACGAGGAGTATGAGGATGACTCTCCCCGCTCCCGCAGAGACAGGAAAGAAGAGAAAGAACGGACCATCTCCGTTGTGGACATCCTGTTGGGAGTCATCGGTATCGCCGTTGCCGTCGTTGTGATCTTTTCTCTGTCCATCGTCAGAAACATCCGCAACACCGAAGCACAGGTTAATTCCTTCGAAGATCTTGTCCTTGATCTGGAGGATGCGGGAGTTATCGGACAGAGAGGCCTTGTGGCCATGAACATCGCCATGTTAAAGGGCGGCACTAACATCCAGGAAGAGGATACGGTGGTTGTGATCCCCGAAGACAATGCGGTTTCCAAGGTGAATGTTTCCTTAAAGACCGCTTCGGTGGTGAAAGATCTAAAGATCAAGTTTACGAATTCTTCTTCCGGTAAGCTCATCGCCAGCGTTCCCTTCAAGGTGCTTGTGACCACTCCTTCCGGAAAGCAGGAAACCTGGGAGGATTCGGATCAGGACGGTATCATTTACTATTCCGGCATCGCCGGCGGGGTCTACACGCTGGCCATGGCGGCCTTGGATGACCGCTATGCGGATTACCAGATCGATTCCGTTACCCAGAAAGTGGAAGTAAAATCCCAGATCGAATACCGCAAGGTGGATGTCACCGATGAGGTGAAGACCGAGGCGGAAGTCAATGTTGCAAAAGAAGATACCGCAGCAGTCGTACAGGATACGGTAACTGAGTCTGTTTTGACGGATACGGTTGAGTTCGTGACCTCCACGGTAACGGATGCGGAAAACGGCACTTACTCCGAGGTCGCAAAGAGTACCATCCCGGATCCCGCAACGCTGACATCCTACTTTATGGAAGTCCTTGCGTTGCCGGCCACCGAGTCCGGAAACGTGGATAACGGAAATTCCGGCAGCAATAACGAAAATAATACCGGCAGTGAGTCCGGAACCGGCAGTGAAAACGGCAGCGGATCCGGCAGCACTGAAGGCAATACAACGGAAGAATCCAAAGAAAGCCAGTCAAGCGAAGAATCCAAGACGGAAGAGTCAAAGACCGAGGAATCCCAGGCTGAAGAAACAAAGACCGAAGAGACCAAGGAAGTGACCACCACAGGATCCATCAGCCTCGATAAGAACGAGATGGGCCTGAAGGTTGGTGAGTCCGTGACCTTAAAGGCTGCGGCTAAACAGATCACTAAGACAAAGACTACCAAGACCACGAAGGTCACGGGAAAAGATCCCGTTTCCGAGACCACCGAGAGCGAAGAAACAAAGGATGTTTCCGATAAGGTGACCTGGTCATCTTCCGACAGCAGCATCGCGGAAGTCAAGGACGGAGCGGTCAAGGGCTTAAAGGCCGGTACCGCAAAGATCACCGCAAAAGTGACCGTTGACGGAAAGGATTACACCGCGGAGTGTACCGTGACCGTCAGTGTGGAGGACAAGCTGAGCTTATCCGCATCTTCCATCACCATCGGTGTGGGAGCATCCGGATCTTTCAATGCCACCATCTCACCGGAAAATGCTACGGTCACCGCGGCTTCTTCCGATGAAAAGATCGCCAAGGTCAGCGTATCCGGTACCAGCATCACCGTTACCGGTGTGGCGGCCGGAACCGTGAAGATCACAGTGACCGGAAGCAACAAACTGACGGCAGCATGTGATGTGACCGTCACCGCAGAGCCTGCACTGACACTCAGTGCCAATAAGCTGACGGTAGGCGTTAAGAAAACAGGAACGGTAACGGTGACGACAGTGCCGGATACCGCAAAGATCTCCAAAGTGGAGAGCAACGATGCCGCAAAAGCCACGGCAGAGTTTAAAGCTAAGACCGTGACCGTTACCGGTGTGGCAGCAGGAACCTGCAAGATCACCGTAACCGGAGACAACGGAAAGAGCGCTGAACTGGAAGTGACGGTGGTGAATACGGCAGAGAACGACACCACATCGAAACTGAAGGATTCAAGCGGTAATCAGGTATATGTGCTGGACGGTGACAAATACCGCGAGGCCGTTTATGCGGATTATTATAAGGACGGCGTAAAGTTCTATCTTTATACCGCGAAGAAACAGTACACCGGATGGCAGACCATCGGTGGAAAGACCTATTTTTATAAAGCGGACCACACCCCTGTGACCGGAAAACAGATCATTCAGGGTGCGGAATACCTCTTTGGGGATGACGGAGCCCTGGCTACCGGAACCCCGACACTGGGTATCGACGTTTCCAAGTGGAACGGCAGCGTGGACTGGGACAGCGTCAGCAAAGCCGGCGTTTCCTATGCCATCATCCGGTGCGGATACCGCGGATCTTCTACGGGAGCCCTCATCGTGGATCCCAAATTTGAGACCAACATTTCCAAGGCAAAAGCTGCGGGAATGCAGGTGGGCGTTTACTTCTTCACCCAGGCAGTCAGTGAGACCGAGGCCGTGGAAGAGGCATCCATGGTCCTTTCCCAGGTCAGCAAATACTCCCTGAACTATCCCATCTACCTGGATGTGGAAAGCTCCGGAGGAAGAGGCGATAAACTGACCAAAGAAGAACGTACGGCAGTGATCCGGGCGTTCTGCAACACCATCCAGAATTCCGGCTATTCCGCAGGTGTTTATGCCAATAAGACCTGGCTTGCGGAAAAGATGGATGTGAACCAGCTGGGATCCTTTAAGATCTGGCTGGCCCAGTACGCTGCCGCACCGACTTATACGGGCAGATACAATATGTGGCAGTACACATCAAAAGGAACACTTCCCGGTATTACCGGTGATGTTGATATGAACCTTAGTTATTAAGATTTCGTTTTAAAACGAACTATGGAGGATTTACCAATGAGAACTTATCTTGTTACAGGCGGTGCCGGCTTTATCGGTTCTAACTATATTCATTACATGTTTAAAAAGTACGGCGACGACATCCGCATCATCAACGTGGATGTGCTGACCTATGCGGGCAACCTGGAAAACCTGCGGGATATCGAGAACCGCAGCAATTACACCTTTGTAAAGGCAGATATCACTGACTCCGAGGCTATCGCAAAGATCTTTGCAGAGAACGACATCGACCGCGTAGTACACTTTGCGGCTGAGAGCCATGTAGACAGAAGTATCAAGGACCCTGAGGTTTTTGTACGGACCAACGTACTGGGAACCGCTGTTATGCTGAACTGCGCCAAGGCTGCATGGGAACTGCCCGACGGCAGCTTCAAGGAGGGAAAGAAGTTCCTTCATGTTTCCACGGATGAGGTATACGGTTCTTTAAGCGAGCCCGACACCTATTTCTACGAGACCACTCCTTATTCTCCTCACAGCCCTTACTCCGCAAGTAAGGCCAGCTCGGACATGCTGGTGAAGGCATATATGGATACCTATCATTTCCCTGCCAACATCACCAACTGCTCCAACAACTACGGCCCTT
>JAFUUM010000345.1 GCA_017477805.1 Lachnospiraceae bacterium | reverse complement strand
CGGATAAAAAAACGGTGGAGATCATGGCGGAGGTATATGCCGGACATGGTCCCCGCCTGGAAAACGGCGGCATTTTAAAGAGAGGCCTTGAGTCCGTTGCGGAAGTGACGTCTCCTCAGTGCAGCGTACACGAAAGCGTATACGGCTATGTGGATGAAGAGATGATGCTGGTGTATCTCCGGTATCATATGCTTTACCAGCTGTTTTTGAAATTACCGGAAGAGTCCCTGAGGTCCATCCGGATCACGGAAGGTCTTCAGTACTTTACGGAGCATACGGATTTGGAAGATGGGACAGAAGAGAGCAGAGAGACGCTGATCAAAGAGTCCGCGGCCCTTCAGAAACTCCTGGAATGCCACGGCGGCGATACTACGGAAGTGTTCTCCGTCATCGGACAGTCTCATCTGGATCTTGCATGGCTTTGGCCTCTGCAGGAGACAAGAAGAAAGATTGCCAGGACCTATTCCAATCAGCTTGCGTTGATGGAACGGTATCCTGAATACAAATTCCTGTTATGCGAACCCATCTTACTGGAATGGATGAAAGAGGATTATCCCGATCTGTTCCGGCGTGTGGTGGAAAAAGTAAAGACAGGACAGATGGTGCCGGAAGGTGCCCTCTACGTGGAAGGTGACATGAATCTGTCGGGTGGTGAAGCCATCCTTCGACAGTTTGCATATGGAAAGAGAGTTTACAAAGAGCTTTTTGATACGGATTCCGTGTTGGCGTGGATGCCGGATACCTTCGGGTTCCCCGGATCCCTGCCCCAGATCATGAAAGGCTGCAGAGTAAAGTATTTTTCCACCCAGAAAATGGCGAGACAGGATCCGGAATGTGATCCTTTCCCCTATAACGATTTTTTGTGGGAGGGTATCGACGGAAGTCAGATCCTGTCCCATATGCACAAGAAGAACAACGAACGATTTTCTCCCATTTCCCTTCGGACGAGATGGGATGAGGACCGTGTGGAAAAAGATAATACGGACGGTATCATCTTCCCCTTCGGTTTCGGAGACGGCGGCGGCGGCCCTACGGAAGAGATGGTTTGGATGGCACTGGCCTCCAAGGATGTGGAAGGCCTTCCCAAGTGCCGGATGGAAAGCCCTGACCGGTATATGGAACGGCTGGAAAAACGCTACGGAAAACATTCCCTTCGCAGAAACGTGTACTTCGGTGAACTCTATCTTGCATGGCACCGGGGAACCTATACTTCCCAGGCACGGATCAAACAGGCCATGCGCCAGGCGGAAGGAGCAGTCCGGGAAGCGGATATGCTGTGCGCCCTCCTTCGCCTCACCGGAAAAGAAAAGGGCGATGAAGCAGAGCGGATGGAGAAACTTTGGAAGAAGCTGCTCCTTCAGCAATTTCATGATATCCTCCCCGGAAGTTCCATCGAACGGGTAAACGAGGAAGCTCTGACTGCCCTGACAGAGGTGATCAAGGAAGCCGGTACCTATGCGGAAAACTGGCTGACGATCCTTGGCGGAAAAGGTGCGATCTTTAATTCCTTTTCCTGGAACCGGAGATATCGGGGAACCATGCTTCCTTCCTGCGGCTTTATCACGGAAGAGAAGAAAGCGGTCCTTCCGGGTCCCATGTACCTGCAGCCCCGGGAGGGGGCAGAGGTTCAGGAAACGGTTGAGCCTTCAACCTTTGGACCTGTTCGGGTTGAAGAGCATAAAGATACCGGGAAAAAGAAAAAGGGAGAAAAGGGCCGTAAACTTCTGATCACTAATGATTTCTACCGGATCCTCCTTGGAGAGAACGGAGAGATCACATCCTTTATGGAACGTGACGGTGAATTTGAATACGTGGCGGAAAATGAGAGCCTGAATGTGTTCCGTCTGTATCAGGATGTGAACGGCTGCTACGATGCCTGGGAACTGAGCCGCATGTACGAAGCTGCGGAAGTATCCATTCCTCAGCCCAAGATCCGTTCCGTGGAAACTCTGGGAGGACAGGTTGTTGTAACGACTTCTTTAAAGGCAGATCATTTTGACCTGCATCAGAAGATCGTTTTCCGGCCGGATTCCCCTGTGGTGGATTTCCAGACGGAAGTGGACTGGAGAGAGCGCCATAGGATCCTGAAGGTGGATTTCCCCACAGCGGTCTTTACAAAAGAGATCTGCCAGGAAATTCCCTTTGGCTATATCAAACGGCCCACCCACAGATCCAGACAGGCTGACAAGGATCGTTACGAGACCTGCCAGCATCGCTACAGTGCTTTATCCGACGGAGAAGTGGGCATAGCCGTGCTGAACAATAGTAAATACGGTATGTCCGCAAAGGATTCCACCATGGCGTTAACGCTCCTTAAATCCGCCATTTATCCCGACGGTCATGCGGATCAGGGAAAACAGACTTTCCGATACGGGCTCTGCCTCTTCAGAGGTCCCCTTGGAAAGAGCAATGTGGCAAAGACCGCCATGGAGTATAATCTTGTACCTACTGATCTGCAGACCACGGAAAAGCCGGTGAAAGCGGAAAATGCCATTAGTTTCTTCGATATTCAGGGTGGAAATACGGTGATCGACGGGATCAAGCCGGCCTTTGACGACAAGGACGCCATCGTCCTTCGTATCGTGGAAGAAGGCGGAAGCCATGCGGTTTCCACTCTTCGGGTACCGGCCATCGTGAAGAAGGCTTTTTCCACCAATATGCTGGAAGAAGAGGACAGTGCTGCAGAATTACCCATAGAAAAGGATGGGACCATCAAACTGGTCTTCAGGCCTTTTGAGATAAAGACAATCTTATTACGACGTTAATAAACGGGAGAAAACATATGGAAGCTCATTATCAGAAAATGCTAAAAGATACGGAAAACAGAGTGCTGAAAGCATTGCAGGTTCAGGTGATGGATAAGAACAACGTCAGATACGGAGGTTTTCCCGATGCCACCGGTATCATCCATGCCAAGATCGCCATCTACAAGGTGGCGCCAATGATCGCCTGCTTTTGTAATCCCGATTCGGAGTACTACCGGAACGAACTGGTACGGGACCGGATCCATCTGGGCCTTGATTATATCACGAGCGTGCAGCATGATAACGGGCTTTTTGACTATGTGACCTGTAATTTCAATTCTGCTCCCGATACGGCGTTTTGTATCAAGAAGTTCCTGCCTTTTTACGAATTTCTCCGGATCAAAAAGGAAAAGAACGATATCGATCCCGAGGAAGAAAAGATCCTCACCAGAGTGGAAGGCATTGTAAAGAAGGGCTGCAGAGGGCTTTTGGAAGGCGGTTTCCATACCCCCAATCATCGCTGGGCCATTGCATCTTTATTGATGAAAGGCTCTGTCCTTTTTGAAGACGAGGAGATGAAGAAGGCCGCGCAGGCTTATTTGAACGAAGGCATCGACTGCACCGAGGACGGTGAGTTTTCCGAGAAGTCCGCCGGCAATTACAACCGCATCAACAACGATGCCATGATCATGCTGACGGAAGCAACGGGAGATGCCGTATACGAGGAATATGCCCTTCGGAACCTTACCATGATGCTGACTTATATGGAGCCGGATGACAGTATCTTTACCGCCAATTCCACCAGATTTG
>JAFUUM010000344.1 GCA_017477805.1 Lachnospiraceae bacterium | reverse complement strand
AGATGGAAATGATGGTGTTGGAGCGATGTAACAAACTTTCTGCCAACTTGGCAGAAAGTTCCAGGAAAGGGAAAACTGATGGCAGAAACATTTAAGAAAGAGAGTAGGGATTTCAAGTCTTCTCAGGCAGGATTTACCCTGGGAGCGCCCGTTGTACCCGGCACACCCGGAAATTTGAAAAAGGTTTCTGCCAACTTGGCAGAAAGTAATCGCTCGGCAGGAACGCAATCGGATTCGAGGTTGGAGCATCATACCAGGGGTGGCAGAGATAAGGTAAATATAGCGGAAGATATGGCCATGGATGGCAATTTTATCCGGTATGTAAAAGATACTAAAAGCGGACCCGTTGATAAGATGTCAGAACGCGTCGCCCATACTGTTATAGGAGATGGGGCAACATTTTCCTTCAAATATTCCGAAAATGGAGATCTGAAGGCGAATGTGAAATTGGATAAAGGACTATCCAGGACTTCTTCTCTATCCGGATTTGGTAAAACTAAAAACGCAGCTTCTTTTGTTGGTGAAAAGACGAAAAATGTATCGGAAATCATTAAATCTTCCGGAGAAGAAGAGTATGATGCGGCGTTTGAAACAAAAGCACAGACTGTATTTTCTCAGTATCGGACAAAGCTTGGAGCGAAGAGAAGCAGATTTCATTCGATTAAGATCGATGCAAATAAAGAAATCAAACAGTTAAAGAAAGAAATAAAACTGGAGGAAAAGCATGATCAGGAGAGAGTGCGCGATGCGTACTTTAATAAGACCCGCGGGAGTTTTTCGTCTGATGATGATAAGTTTTCCAAATTTTCGGATTCCAAATTTGGGAAAAATGAAAGAAGTTCAGATCGGTTTGAACCGGATGTACCGTCAAAAGGCCGTAACGCCGAAGGACGCTCTGTAAAGTTTGAAGATGATGTTCCGGAGACAAGAACCGGGGCTGCAGACGATTTTAAGGGAATCAATAAACAAAAAGTGCAAAACCGGGAGATGACGAAAGCAGATCTCCTCGATCAGAAGAAAGCCGAGAAAAAGGCGGCAAAAAAACAAGAGAATAAGCAGGTGAGAAGGGCTGCTGCAGCTGCATCCGTATCAAAAATGCTGGAAGCAAAGAAAAACCTATCAAGTGAACTGATGAGCGGAGATCGTGAACTGACTGGAGATCTTCTTGCCGATGGCAACAGCGGACTGACAAGGACAATAACAACAACCGTATTGGGGGCTTTAAAAGCTGGCGGAATGGCACTTGCTAGAGAAGTCGGTAAAGTGGTCATTAAAATTATCATGGGTATTTTGGGGGCTATATGGCCGTGGGTACTTGCCTTTTCGGTTGCACTAACCATGGTAGGGTTTTTGTTTCAGGTAATAGGCTCACTTGTTGGTGGTGGCGGTGGAGATGCAGGAACCGCGTCTTATGATCTTTCAGTCGGAACCTCTGGTCTCTATTACGGGACGGCTTATGAAGAGGATGAGATTGATGAAATGATCAATGTTCTGTATAACCTCTATCCGGATATGACTTATAACCACGAACGAGTGATGAGGATGGCCCTTAGTGCTGTCGGAGGAGCTTATAACCAGGCTTCTCATAGTGTTCATACGGATAATGTATGGGACTGTTCGGAATTGGCGTATTGTGCCTATATGGCTGCAGGAATTGATATTTCGATGAATGGTTCTTATGCTGCATGCTACGAGTGTCAAGCGCTTGAAAATGCCGGGTATCAGCTTGTGGATCCCGTAAACTTTAGACCGGGGGATATTATTTTCTGGGGAGGGGCGACGGACGCGGATCATTCCTGGAGATATAAACAGATCTATCATGTTGCGATTTACCTTGGAAAGATCAATGGCGTTGACCGAATGGTTGAGGCTTACGGTACCGATAGAGGAGTTATCGTTAGCGATGTGAGAACAAATCGGATTGTAAGCATATGCCGGGTGCTCTGATCCGAAGTTCATTGAACTGATCATTTAGACAAAAAAAGAACAAGAGTAAGATGACAAAACAGGACCGCTGGATAGACTGACGGTTCTGTTTTTTTGTTTTTTTTTCCAAAACATATCAAAAATGAAAAAAAATAATTTTTTCACGTCAGTTTGGATAAGATTTTCAGGTCCTTTCTTGGTAGCCTTGTAACAGTTAATTGATTTCACATTCGATGGAGGTATTCACATGGCGGATGATATTGCTCAATTTTGTCAGATTGAATATGAAGGGATCAAATTTGTGTTTCGCGGCAGCATTGAGCTTGCGCAAATGCTTGCAAGGATCATGAAGGCAGTCTTGGAAGCCGGGAAAAAGGGAAAGGCCCAGCTTGACGAAGCTTCTCTTGCAAAAGGGGGAGAAAAGAAGAATTATGCAGAAATCGTAAAGGCTTCAAAAAGCGGCACACCTCAACATTTAATGGTACGTGCAGAAGACGTAGAAGAACTTACAAGAATTGCCGGGGAGAGAGGTCTTCGTTGGCATCTGCTAGAAGATCCGAATCCGTATGATAAAAAGGTTCCTTTCGCCGTGGTTGATGTGGACTTTCCGGCGTTTGCAGCGATTGCGGAGACACTGACGGAACGCAGATTGGAAATGGAAAAAGGAGTTTTACAGAAGAAAGACAAGGATCTTGCTGAGCTTAAAGAAAAAGCGAGAAACGTGGATTCGGAGTCTGAAGAAGGTAAAGCTCTCGAAGCCCAGATTGAAAATGTAACACAGGCCAGGGATGAGGTTCAAGCGCTTGTTGACGATGGCGAAAAAACGCTTGCAACGCCCATTGATCAGCGTGGTTTTACGCTGGAGGAATATTTAAAGGAATTTAAAGGAAGCGATTTTGAAGCTCATCCGGAAATTGCTCTGGCGGAGCAGCAAAAAGGGGTGGAAACCGGTCCCAAGATGTCGGCAAAAGAGTGCCTGCAGCCTATCCGCGATAAAAGCCTTATGCCGGAGTCGGCTCTCATGTTTTATGTTCCGGAGGTCGGAGCAATCGTAACGAGAGAATTCAAGCTGGATCAGGATACGGATACCGTTTACAGTGATTATTCCTTTAAGCTTGATAACGGCGAGGTAAAGTCCTTTACCGATCATAACATGACCAAAGCCGAGTGGAACGCCAACGTTCTACCGGGCATCCTGCAGGAAACCAATATGCTCGAAGGCACTATGTGTCGGGCGTTTGACAATTACGATAAGCTGGAACGTTATCTGGAATATCACGGAAAACTGGAAAATCCTGAAAGAAAGAAGATCGAAGAAAAGATCAGAAACGGCGAGCCGGTTTTTTCCAGTCCGGAAGCAAAACATGAAATTCTCCAGGCATTAAAGGATCAGGAGAAGGCTTTTGCTTCTGCACCGGTGGATGAGAACAGCTTTGATATCATGTGCACTCCGAACATGTTTACCAATCGGGGCGGTAAACTGGACTTCAAGATTTCCGAGGATGAGCATATACAGTTTTCTTCCGTATCTGTTTCTGCAGAACTGGGTGGAAACGGTGTATTTAAGCTTCATTTCGATGAAAAGAGCAATCCGACATTCATCAAAATGGTTGGAGATGCAAGAACGGAGATCCCGATGCCTGTTCAGGAGGCAAAGAGACGCATGGACGAAGCCCTCGGAAAGGGTGTGGGCGGAATATCGGCAACTGCGGAAAAGAACGCATCCGAGACAAGCATTCATAAACCTTCAAAAGGTAGATAAACATGGGGCGTACTTCATTTACCGTTATTAAAGAGCAGAAAACCCCGAAAGAAAAGATTACCGGTTATGTTGTCGGTTTTTTGGTGGTCTTATACGCATCCATCATGGTGGGAGCCTGTTGGGAGCCTTCGATCAAGCTCGGAGAATGGTTAAACAACTTTTACTACTTTGTGTTTGAACAACACCACTTCATCATACTGGCTTTTACCAAGGGAACCCCAAGCGTCATCCTTGTATTTGAATTTGCTTGGACACTATTTTACCTGGTTCTGATAACAAAGATCCAGCATCCCTTTGCAGGTAAGGAACACGGCGACGCAAAGTGGGGGGAAGCGAAGGAATTTACAAGGGATTTCGGAAACCACGAAACAAAACATGAGGTAGAGGTTTCTTTCGGTGATATGGCCGGACCGCCGGAGCCGATCAAAGTAAATACACATAACTATTGGATGGGAGAAGGCGTATATCTGAACATAGACAACAAGCTGACTTCCAACCTGAATATTGAGATTATCGGTCCTCCAGGTACCGGTAAATCCTTCCGGGTGGTTCGGCCGATGCTATCGCAGCTGGCCGGGAGCTTCCTGGTAACTGATCCAAAGGGGGAACTATCCCAACAATGTGGCCAATACATGGAGGACAACGGATACGGCGTATTCATCATTGACTGCGAGTCGGAAGCCGGAATGCTCAACAGTCATCATTTTAATCCGTTTAATTACCTGGAGACGGAGTCGGATATCTTAAGCCTGTGTGAAATTCTTTTTAAGGCCACCAAAAATCCGGACGCTTCAACCGGGGATCAGTTCTTCGAAGACATGGCGCAGGTGCTGCTGACATCAATCTTTTATCTGATGCACTATACCTATCCTCAGAAAGATCAGGATTGGAAGCATTTTAAAGAACTTTTGGATTGCGATACGGTCAAAGCAGATCCGAAAACGGGGGCCATCGATACTTCTGATCCTAACTGTCTGATGCAGCGCTTTATACGCGCAAACGAAAAATGGAAAGAAGAACATAACGGTGAAGAATTAAAAGGTTTCCGGGATGTGGAAAAGATCTATACCAACGCCCAGGAAACCGCGTCTTCAATTGTATCTTCGTTAGATTCACACTGTAAGTTTATGAAGCTTGACTGTGTTGTGGATCTTCTCTCTACGGATGATCTTGATTTTACGAGAACATTCGGTCATGCGTTGAAATCGAAGAAATCACCAACCGGAAAGTACATTTTGTTTATGGTGACTTCGGAAAGCGTAAGACATTTTGACTGGATCCCGTCCATGATTTATTCGCTTTTCATCGATAAGCTTTATGCTCTGACAAAGAATGACCCTACTTTGCATCAGACATTGCCAGAACATTTAACGTTTCTGATGGATGAATTTTACAATGTAACCTTACCGGATTCATTTGTCGGCCTGACATCCACAATGAGATCCCGCGGTATCAGCGTTGTAATCATTATTCAGAACCTGTTGCAGCTGAAAGATAAGTTTCCCAAAAACGACCAGGATAAGAACCTCCGGTCTAACATGTCGACAACGATTGTTCTTGGCGGACCGGATATGGAAAGTTGCAAAACATTGTCCGAGGAGTTTGGAAAACAGACAATCCATAAACAAACGACAGGCATTAGCCGCGGCGGTCAGGGCAGTTCTTCCGAAAACGAAGATGTTATGGAGCATTATCTGTTTCCTGCAGATAAGATCTATACCATGTCGAAAGATGGCCCTTGCGCTATCAAGGTCAAAGGTGCGGATCCATTATGGGTAGACAAGATACAATTCCAAAACAGCCCGCTGTGTCCGCTTCTGACGCGAAAAAACCCTTATAAGATAAATAAGCCCAAGATTGAAGAGGTACCAAAGTATGATTGCACAAAAAGCCCGTTAGATCAGCTTCTCGGTATCTATATGGATACTAATGCAGAAAATTTTATCGGGCAGTGTGTAAATGAGGACGTTAAGATCGCCTTTATCAGCGATGAGGATCTTGGTGCGATTTCTATTCTGAACGAGAATAACGAGCAAATTCCCGGAGCGGATGCAACTACAGATACCTTTTGGGACAATCTGCACGACATGACATTACGGATCGTTCAAGAAGAAATGAAAAATGCTTTGAACTTCGATCTGTATTCCAATGAACAGTTGATCACTGTACAGATGCTTAAAAACATTGGATTTAGTGCCGGTCAGATCAATGCCCTTAACGGGCTGATCAACAATAATTACAGTTTTGAAGAGATCACAAGATTTTTTAACAGTGAGATGGCTGCATCAGACATTTCGGATTTCGCAACCAAACTGTTGAAAATAAAGCTTAATCAACAATTATCAACGAACTAGGAGGATATTTAAAATGAATGAACCTAAAACAAAGAAGAAAAGTACGGATAGAAAAGAGAGCAGGTTGTTTTTCCTTCGCCGGATGATTGCATGTCTTGTTTCCGGCATTTTAACTCCACTGATTTTGAACATGCCTGTATATGCAGGAGCTGAATACCTGGATCCCATCAACAAGCTTAAGACCGTGGCAATTTCCATTGTGGCCGCTGCAGGTGTTATTGTCCTTATCTACGGTGGAGTTAAGTTTGCGGAGTCATTCCAGAAGAAGGATCAGAACGGTGAGTATAGTGCCATTTACACAATCGTGGCCGGCGGAATTATGGTTGGCATCTCTGCCATTATTACGGCACTGACTTAAAACATGGATAAAAAAGATGGAAGCTACCATAACCAGTATTTTTAATAAAGGATATGACATATGGAATATGTTTATATCCGTGTCCGTAACACTTTTTACGACTTCGCCGACAAGTGCCAGTGGAGACGTGTATACGATTGCGAAAACCCTTTTTGATGCGATCCTGGATATCTCCTTGCCAATCGCCATTACCTTCTTTTTGATAGCAATCATTAAGGATGTAATGGCGACACCCCCGGAGCAACAGGTACGAAGATTTTTTCAAAGTACTCTAAAATTCGTTGTTCTGGTAGGCATCTTAGCGAATCTTTGGCTGTTTATGGGATATATCATTCAAGTTGCTGATGGGATAACGGATAAACTGAACCTTGCCGGAGATTACGAGGTTCATATGTCCACGGAATTGGAGACTGCAATTAGCGAGATCTGCTATCATACGCCCGCCACAAACGTGGAGTTATTGTCTCCTGGTACCTGGTTTGCATGGCTGAGTGAGAAAGCGGATATCGAGATGCATAAGGTTATTCTAATTCTATTCGCGTGCGGAACGCTGATCATGACCATCGCTGCGGGCCTCTCCATCATCAACTGTGCTTTTCAAAGGATCATCAAACCGCTTGTTATATTACCGTTTTCAACGATTACGGTTGCCATGGCGTCCGGTTCTAACGAAGCGGAACGGATTTCTACAAGTTATTTAAAGTCTTTTTTTGGACTTTGCCTGTCCGGAGCGTTTATGGTTGTCGCGGTAAATCTTGGCGGTGCGCTGATTAACGGCGGTTTGATTGCTTTTCCTTCTTCAGCAGACAGTTT
>JAFUUM010000343.1 GCA_017477805.1 Lachnospiraceae bacterium | reverse complement strand
GTCAGATGTCCGCGGCTTTTATCGAAGGTCTGGCATCCCAGGGCGTCAGCTCCTGTATCGTCGCCTTCCCCGGCTACGGTGCCGTCAGTGGAGATGAAAAGGAAGGCATGACCACTACCGCTCGCACCAGAGAGGAGATGGAAAGCGCCGAGTTTATCGCTTACAAGGCAGCTGTCAATGCAGGCGCCGAGTTTTTACAGATCGGTACCATTTCCGCACCGGGACTTACCGGAGACAACACCCAGTGCTGCTTATCCGGAGAAGCCGTCCGAGTCGTCAGGGAAGACCTTGGATTTGAAGGCGTCATCGTCACCGGAGCATTAAATACCGCGGCAACGACCCTGTATTATGATCCCGCGGATGCTGCGGTCCGTGCCCTCAAGGCCGGCTGTGACATGATCTATTTACCCGAGAAGTTTGAAGAAGCATATAACGGTGTTCTGGAAGCAGTCCAGAACGGCGTGCTCACACAGGAGCGCATCGACGAGAGCCTGATCCGGATCTACCGTGTAAAATACAAGGACCGCGTGGCACAGTAAGGGGATTGCCCTGAAAAACGAGGACCGAGAATGATGTGGTAAGCACGCACAGCGTGCTTTTTAGTCCGAACGCACGGCGTTCGGTGTCGCCGGCTTTGCCGGAACGACGGAGGAGAGAATTATGAGTAAAGAATTATCAAAGACTTACGATCCTTCCGGTATTGAAGACCGGATCTATGCAAAATGGTTAGAGAAAAAATATTTCCACGCAGAGGTGGATGAGCGCAAGAAACCCTTCACCATCGTGATCCCGCCCCCGAACATCACTGGTCAGCTGCACATGGGTCATGCGCTGGACAACACCATGCAGGATATCCTTATCCGTTACAAGAGGATGCAGGGTTATAATGCCCTTTGGCAGCCCGGTACCGATCATGCTTCCATCGCTACGGAAGTAAAGATCATTGAGAAGCTGAAAGAGCAGGGTATCGATAAGCATGACCTGGGCAGAGAGAAATTCCTGGAAAGAGCCTGGGAGTGGAAGAAAGAATACGGCGGACGTATCGTTTCCCAGTTAAAGAAACTGGGTTCTTCCTGCGATTGGGACAGAGAGCGTTTCACCATGGATGAAGGCTGCAACAAGGCCGTTACCAAGGTGTTCTGCAAGATGCATGAAAAAGGCTGGATCTACAAAGGATCCCGCATCATCAACTGGTGTCCTGTCTGCAACACCTCCATTTCCGATGCGGAAGTGGTTTACGAGGAGCAGAGCGGACATCTGTGGTACATCAATTATCCCCTGGTAGAGGCTGACGGAACCCCCAGCAAGACCGAGTTCCTTACCTTTGCAACAACAAGACCCGAGACCATGCTGGGTGATACCGCTGTTGCAGTGAACCCCGATGACGAAAGATATACTTACCTTCACGGCAGATCCGTATGGCTTCCCATCGTAAACAAAGCCATTCCTGTTGTGGAGGATAATTACGTTGACGTTGAGTTCGGTACCGGCGTTGTTAAGATCACTCCCGGACACGACCCTAACGACTTCGAAGTTGGGAAACGTCACAACCTGCCCATCATCAACATCATGAACGATGATGCCACCATCAACGAAAACGGCGGTGAGTACGCAGGTCTTGACCGTTACGAAGCAAGAAAGCGCATTGTAGAGAAGCTGAAAGACCTTGGCCTTCTTGTAAAGATCGAGGACTATTCCCATAACGTAGGTACCCACGACAGATGTCATGCAACCATCGAGCCCCTGGTAAAAGAGCAGTGGTTCGTAAAGATGGACGAGCTTATCAAGCCTGCCGTGAAGGCTGTTCAGGACGGTGATATCAAGCTGGTTCCCGAGCGCATGAACAAGACCTACTTCAACTGGACCGACAACATCAGAGACTGGTGCATCAGCCGTCAGCTCTGGTGGGGACACCGCATTCCCGCATACTACTGCGACAAATGCGGTCACATGGTGGTTGCGGATCACGCAGTGGACACCTGCCCCGAGTGCGGCGGACACATGACCCAGGATCCCGATACTCTGGATACCTGGTTCTCTTCCGCACTGTGGCCTTTCTCCACTCTGGGCTGGCCTGAGAAGACCAAGGAACTGGAATACTTCTATCCCACAGACGTACTGGTGACCGGTTACGACATCATCTTCTTCTGGGTTATCCGTATGATCTTCTCCGGATTTGAACAGATGGGTGAGAAGCCTTTCCACACCGTTCTGTTCCACGGTCTGGTTCGTGACGATAAGGGACGGAAGATGAGTAAGTCCCTGGGTAACGGTATCGATCCTCTGGAAGTCATCGCAAAGTACGGCGCTGATGCCCTGAGATTGACCCTGATCACAGGTAACGCCCCCGGTAACGACATGCGTTTCTACTACGAGCGCGTGGAGAACAGCCGTAACTTCGCTAACAAAGTCTGGAACGCATCCAGATTTATCATGATGAACATGGAAGGCAAGGAGATCCATGAGCCGAAGAGCCTTGAGCCCGCCGATCAGTGGATCCTGTCCTCCTTAAATAATCTTGTAAAGGATGTTACCGAGAACCTGGACCGCTACGAGCTGGGTATCGCCGTTCAGAAGGTTTACGACTTTATCTGGGAGCAGTTCTGTGACTGGTACATCGAGATGGTAAAACCCCGTCTGTACAACACGGACGATGCTGAGAGCCAGAACGCAGCCCTGTGGACCTTAAAGACCGTCCTCATCGATGCGTTGAAACTGCTGCACCCTTACATGCCTTTCGTAACAGAGGAGATCTTCTGTTCCATTCAGGACGAAGAAGAATCCATCATGATCTCCAAGTGGCCTGAGTACAGAGAAGACAGAAACTTCCCCAAGCAGGAGCGCGATATCGAGATCATCAAGTCTGCGGTAAGAGGCATCCGCAATGTTCGTTCCGAAATGAACGTTGCGCCTTCCAAGAAAGCGGAAGTATACGTTGTCAGCGATAAGGTAGAGATCCGTCGCACCTTCGAAGAGGGCAAACTGTTCTTTGCATCTCTTGCATACGCTTCGGAGGTAAATATCCAGGCGGATAAGACCGGTATTGCCGATGATGCCGTATCCGTGGTGATCGCTGATGCCACTCTGTACATTCCTTTTGCGGAGCTGGTGGACATCGCTCAGGAGATCGAGCGTCTGACCAAGGAAGCGGAGCGCCTTACCGGCGAGCTGAACCGTTCCCGCGGAATGCTCTCCAATGAGCGGTTTATCTCCAAAGCACCCGAACAGAAGGTTGCCGAGGAAAAGGCCAAACTCGAAAAGTATGAGCAGATGATGGCAAAAGTGCAGGAGAGACTTACACAGTTAAAAGGGTGATAATCTTTTATGATCAATTTTGAAGAAGAACTGAAGAAATTCCATCCCAGCCTGGAGATCGAAGAATTAGAGACCACCATCTACAATCAGGATCTGACGGATATGGCGGACCTGATGGTCGAGATGGTAAAAGAATCCCAGGAAACACAGCAGTCGGAGGGTACCGATCAGGCATGAAGTGCTATCGTTGCGGAGCACGTCTGAGCAGGGAGGACTTCTGTACCAACTGCGGTGCGGACGTGGTCAAATACAAGAAAATCATGAGAGCCTCCAATGCCCTGTATAACGAGGGCTTGGAAAAGGCCAATGTCAGAGACTTGTCCGGGGCAGCAGCCTGCCTCAGACAGTGTCTGAAATTGAATAAAGCAAACGTGGAAGCCAGAAACCTGTTAGGGCTTGTGTACTTCGAAACCGGAGAAGTGGTGGCGGCCCTCAGTGAATGGGTCATCAGCACCAACGTCCGCCCGGACAAAAACGTTGCCCAGGAGTATATATCCATTCTCCAGAGCAGCCAGGGCAAGATGGAAGAGTTAAACAAGACCATCAAGAAGTACAACCAGTCCCTGGAGTACTGCCAGCAGGACATCAAGGACAAGGCTGTGATCCAGTTAAAGAGCCTGTTGTCTTCCAATCCCAAATTTGTCAGAGCGAGACTCTTATTGGCCCTGTTGTACATCGATTCCGATGAGGCCCTTGATCCCGAGAAATGGATCAACGCCGACCGGGAGCTGAAGAAATGTCTTCAGATCGATGCCGGCAATACCATGGCCAAGCGCTACTTAAAAGAAGTGGACAAGATGTCCCGTCTTGCCGAGAACGACATGAACGGTGCCGGAGGCCGGAATAAGGAAGAAGGCCCCAGAAGATTTGTTTCCGGAGCAGAGAACCTTCGTGGCGGCTTTACACCGGACACCAAGGGTGCAGGAACCTTATCCGCCATCCTTTACATCTTCATCGGACTTCTCATCGGCGGACTTGCCACCTTTTATCTTGTGCTTCCCGCCCGGATCCAGAGCGCCAAAGCGCAGGTCCAGCAGGAACTTAAGACCGTCAGCGAACAGCTTTCGGCAAAGTCTGCGGACATGGATTCCATGCAGCAGCAGCTCACCTCTCTGGAGAACCAGAATAAGGTCCTGCAGGCAGAAGTGGAACAGTACGTGGGTACCGACGGAACCCTTCAGACCATGGAGGATCTGCTGGTGGCCGCAAATACTTATCTGACGGATCCCGGCAATGTGACGGCGGTTGCGGAAATGCTGGAAAAGGTGGATCAGGAAGTATCCATCGATGAGACCAGTGAAGCCTTCCGCGGCGTTTACCAGGCGCTCCTGTCCCTGGTTGGTCCCAGTGTTGCCAGCGAGTACTATAACCAGGCGGTGAAATATTACCGCAACCAGGATTATGAGACAGCAGCCACCATCTTCCAGAAGGCGCTGATCTACGAAGATACGGAGTATTACGATCTGTCTCTCTACAACCTGGGTAACACATACCGGAAACTGGGTGATACCGATAAAGCCATCGTGTATTATCAGATGGTGGTGGATCAGTTCCCGGACACCGATCGTGCGAAACAGTCGCAAAAAGCTTTGAAAGAGCTTGGCGCTGTTGAGTAAATAAATACATATTTTATTAAACGAATCCTGCCGGTAGCAGGACGTAAGGAGGAAAAAATGGAAAGAGAAGAATTTTTGGGTTTGTACCG